>JAMOMX010000196.1 GCA_027066935.1 Sulfurimonas sp.
AGGCAGTACAAAAGCTGGGTATTGGGAGGTTTTAGGTGATAAGTAGATTTAAACAAATATCTTTGTTTTTACATGAGTATTTTGAGTATATGGGGTATAAAGAAGGTGATTTTCCTATAGGTGAGATAATATTACAAGAAGTTATGAGTTTGCATATGAATCCTTATGTGAATAAATATATAAACACACGAGTCAATAATGATTAATGTTACTAAAACATACTTACCAAATAAAGAAAAATACTTTTCATACATAGACAAAATCTATAAAAATGGATGGATAACAAACAACGGTCCATTAGTGCAAGAGTTAGAAAGAAAATTAGCAGAATATTTAGGTGTTAAAAATATCGTACTAGTTGCAAATGGTACTGTGGCTTTGGAAATTGCTTATCGAACCTTGGAGATAAAAGATTATGCTATAACTACTCCTTTCTCTTTTGTAGCAACAACAAGTTCTTTGGTAACAAATGGTATCAAACCTATTTTTGCAGATATTGATCCACATACTTTAAATATCAACCCTGAAAATATTAAAAATGCTATTACTAAAAATACATCTGCAATTGTTCCTGTTCATGTATTTGGTAATGGTTGTGATGTAGAGAGTATAAATGACATAGCAAAAGAAAATAACCTAAAAGTGATATATGATGCTGCTCATGCATTTGATGTGAAGTATAAAGATACAAGTATACTAAACTATGGAGATATATCTACACTTAGTTTTCATGCTACTAAACTTTTTCACACTATAGAGGGTGGGGCATTGATAATAAATGATGATAGTTTAGTTCAAAAAGCTAGATACCTTATAAACTTTGGGATTGAAAATGAAGAATCCATTCCAAATCTTGGAACCAATGCCAAGATGAATGAGTTTGAAGCAGCTATGGGTTTATGTATGTTAGATGAGATGGAAATTATTAAATCAATGAGAAAAGAAGTTTATAAAATTTATAAAAAAGAGTTAAAAAATACAGTAGAGCTTCCAAAGCAAAATGAAAACATTACTTCAAATCATAGCTACTTTCCAATTATCTTTAAAAGTGAAGAGCAAATGTTAACGGTACAAAAGGCACTCAATGATGAACAAATATTTCCTAGAAGATATTTTTATCCTTCACTTGATACATTAAATTATATAGAACCAAAACAAAGATGTAATATATCAAGAGATATATGCAATAGAATTTTAGTTTTGCCAATGTATCCTGAACTCAAAAAAGAAGATCAAACGCATATAATTCAAATTATAAAGAAGAATATATGAAAACCTATAATATTTTAGTCTTCCCATGTGGAACAGAAGTAGCAAATGAGATTATTAATTCACTAAAAAACCATAAATATTTTAAAATAAAATTAGCATCAAGTGAAAGGATGTCCTACTGTAATTTTCATAATCAAAAAATTTATATTTTACCCTATGTTACAGATGATAAGTTTATAGGTGATTTAAAAGAAGTTGTCGATAGTGAAAGTATTGATTTTATTATCCCTGCTCATGACGATGTTGCATTTGCTTTGAATCACATAGAAAAAGCTATGAATGTTAATGTTATTGGACAAAATAGTGCAATCAATGAGATAGTTAGATTCAAAGATAAAACCTATGATTATTTTAAAAACATCTTACCAATACCGGATATATATGACAAAGAAGAGGATGTTATTTTCCCTATTTTTGTAAAGCCAAAGAAGGGGCAAGGTTCACAAGACTCTTTTTTGATAAAAGATAGTCGAAAATTTAAACACTTTAAAGATCAGTACTCTATTGATAAATTTGTGTGGATGGAATATCTGAGTGGGAATGAATTTACTATAGATTGTTTTTCTGATAAGGGTAATCTTTTATATGCTGGTGGAAGAACTCGTGAAAAAATGACTCGAGGTATCTCTGTCCAGTCCACCTTTGTTAATGATAAAGCTTTACAGGAACAATTTCAAAATTTTGCAAATATCATCAGCCAAAAATTAATGCTACATGGTCTCTGGTTTTATCAAATGAAGTTAGATAAAAACGGGAAATTAAAATTGTTAGAAATAGGACCCAGGGTATCTGGAACAATGATGCTCAATCGTTCCCGTGGTGTAAACTTTGTGGAGTTGGCATTGTTTCAAAAACTTGGTTTTCCTGTGGAAGTTACTTTTAATGATATCGAGATATCACTTGGACGGGCACTGGTGCCAAAATATAAGACCAATATAAAGTATGAAAATCTGTATATTGATTTTGATGATACATTATTTCTAGATGAGAAGTATATCAATACTGATCTAATGAAACTAATATTTCAGGCAAAAAATAAAAATAAAAATGTATATCTGATTACAAAGAACAAAAAGAATAATCTAACAAAGGCATTACATAAATTTGGTATTAGTCATGTCTTTGATGATATTTTACATATTCGAGATTTAGATAAAAAGGTGGACTATATGAAGAAGAGTTCAGTATTGATCGATGATTCATTTCAGGAACGCAGAGAGGCTATAGATAGTGGCTTATATGCTTTTGGCAATGATGCAATAGAAATGTTAATATTAAATTCAAGGATAAAAAAATGAATAAAAAAATATATGTTGGAATGAGTGCAGATTTAGTTCATCCAGGACATATAAATATCTTAAAAGAAGCTGCAAAACTAGGTAAAGTAACAGTAGGTCTTTTGACAGACAAAGCAATAGCTAGCTACAAGCGGCTTCCTTATATGACTTATGAACAGAGAAAAGATGTGCTTGAAAACATTAAAGGTGTAGTAGAAGTGATAGCTCAAGAAACATTAGATTATCGTCCAAACCTTGAAGCTTTAAAGCCTGATATTGTAGTTCATGGTGATGATTGGAAAGAAGGAGTACAATTCAAAACAAGACAACAAGTTATCGATACATTATCTCAATGGGGTGGAAAACTTGTTGAGATTAAATATACAGAAGGCATATCATCAACACAATTAAATAATTCCTTGAAAGAGATAGGGACAACACCAGATATTAGAAGAAGTAGATTAAGAAGATTAGTAGAATCAAAAAATATTGTAAGAATCATGGAATCACATAATGCACTTAGTGGCTTGATTATTGAAACTATTAAAGGTGATACAGATGTGGAATATGATGGTATGTGGAGCAGTTCATTAACTGACTCAACTTCAAAAGGCAAACCAGATATAGAAACCGTTGATGTAAGTACAAGAATTACTACTATCAATGAAATATTTGAGGTTACGACCAAACCAATGATCTATGATGCAGATACGGGAGGTATCCCAGAACATTTTGCATTTACTGTAAGAACATTGGAAAGAACTGGAATTAGTGCAGTCATTATAGAAGATAAAACAGGCTTAAAAAAGAACTCTTTATTTGGAAATGATGTAGCTCAAATACAAGATACAATAGAAAATTTTTGTCAAAAAATACAAATAGGCAAAAATGCACAAATTACTGATGATTTTATGATAATAGCAAGAATTGAAAGTTTGATTTTAGAGAAAGGCATGGATGATGCTGTAACTCGTGCAAAAGCTTATATCAAATCTGGTGCTGATGGCATTATGATACATTCGAGACAAAAATCGCCTGATGAAATTTTGGAATTTTGCAAAATACTTAGAAAACATAATGAAAATATTACTATTATCGTAGTGCCAACAAGCTTTAATCAGATTACAGCAAAAGAACTAAGTGAATCTGGCGTAAACATAGTTATCTATGCTAATCACATGTTAAGAGCAGCATATCCTGGTATGATGAATGTGGCAAAATCTATTTTGGACAATGATAGAAGCTTGGAGGCTGAAAAAGATCTCTTGTCAATAAAAAAGATTTTAGACTTAATTCCAGGAACTAGATAATGGCAATTGATACTAATAATTTTGTAGATAAGCTAATATCTCAAGGATATACACATCTCTGCGTGGTACCTTGCAGTTTTGCAAAAAATATTATCAATGCAGTCATAAATAATAACAAGATTGAATATGTGCCATGTGCAAGTGAAGCTGTTGCATGTTCGGTCGCGGCAGGTCTAAAGATGGCAGATCAAAACCCAATAGTTATTGTTCAATCATCAGGTATAACCAATATGGGTAGTTGTATCACTAGTTTATTGAAGCCTTATGGCGTAACATTTCCTATGTTGGTAAGTTGGAGAGACTATAGGGAGGGTGATAGCGAAATCCAGCATCAGCACTTGGCTACTAAATTGCCAGATTTAGTAGAGGCTTATGGTTATGAATATTTAATTCTCGATCAAGATAGTGAAAATAAAGCCATAAAACAAATTGATATTTGCAACAATACTAATATAATTTGTTTGTTAAAAAAAGATACATTTTCAAAAGTAGATTTAAATGAAGAGCATAAATTAGATCTATCAGCATATACCCCAAGAAGTGAATTTTTAAAAAGTTTGAACAAAAACTTCAAAGAAAGTAATACTCTTTTTATAGGAACCACAGGCAATACTGCCAGAGAGATGTATAGTTTTATGCCAGATACAAACAACTTCTATATGGCTGGTAATATGGGAGGAGCATTGAGTCTTGGTCTTGGAACTTCTATGGCAGGTAAAAAAGTGATCGTTTGTGGTGGTGATGCAGAGTTTGTAATGCATATGGGCGGGCTCACAACCTCTGGTAGATATAAAGATAAAGTAGACTTAACATATATTTTATTTGATAACGAATCTAACAAAAGCACAGGCGGACAAAATACCTATCAAGGTCATATTGATTATATAGCTATTGCCAGAAATTCTAATATTGATACTATTGATAAAGTAATCGATAATGTAGATATTTTTTCCAAAACAATCAATGATATTAAAAATAAACCAGGTATAAAGTTCATTTGTGTTAAATGTGGTCTTGATAATGAAACACCAAGACCACCATTGGATATAGTTAAAGTGAAAGAGTTCAAATGAAACAAAATTTTACATATCATATGCCAACAAAAATAGTATATGGCAAAAACTCTTTTGATGATTTAGATATATATGTCAATGGAAGAAAAACTTTACTCATAACTTCGAATGTATTTGTAAAAAGAGGTTTGGTCGAAAAGATAAAAAAGCTTACTGGCAGTATAGTACATGTCATATCTAATGTAAAGTCACACCCAGAGTTTAAAGATTTAGAAATCACTTATAATAAAATAAAAGATATAGATTTTGAACTTATTTTAGCAGTAGGTGGTGGATCTGTCTTGGATGCATCAAAGTTCTTTGCTGTCCAAAATGAAAAAAAAGAGTATAAATTTATAGAAGAGATCATCAAAGGGAAAAGGCAAAAGAGGGATTATAGACTTATTCCTATTGTCTCAGTACCTACAACGGCAGGAACAGGAAGCGAAATAACACCTTGGGCTACAATTTGGGACATGGATGAAAAGAAAAAGTACTCACTGCATCTGCCAAATTTATTTAGTGAAGTTGCTATTTATGATCCTATGCTTACCTTATCAGTTCCAAAAGTTATTACGATACAAACAGGGCTAGACACCTTATCTCACGCATTAGAATCTATTTGGAACAAAAATGCAAATACTGTTACTGTGAACTATGCTATCAAATCAGCAAAACTAATTATAGACAATTTAGTAGACCTTTCAAAAGATTTGGAAAATATAGAGTATAGAGACAATATTATGAAAGCTTGCATGTATGCTGGATTAGCATTTTCAAATACACAAACTGCTATTGCTCATGGAATGAGTTATTATATAACAGCTCATAAAGGTATAGATCATGGAATTGCGTGTAGTTTTACTTTGCCTATGTTGATTGATAATGTTATTGGCAAGTATGATTTTGTAGATGATGCATTACTAGAGATATTCGGAGAATTATCTTCAAAAAAATTGAAAGATATTTTTGAAAAGTTAAATATATCAACTAAGTTTAGTGATTATCAAATCAATGATAAAGAGTTAGCAGAGATAAAATTATCGCTGAAAAACAACCAGCGTGTCGATAATAGCTTGATTAATATATAAAATATACATAAAAAGGAATTTATTTATGTTAAGTTTGCTAACTGTAAATGGTAGACCAATTACCTTAGAAAGAGTAGTTAGTTATGGAAAATATAGACTTAAAAAACTGGTACCTAATTTATCTTTTTTATTTTCTATCTTTGATTATATCATTCCAAAACGAAATGATTACTGGATACTACCTGTTTATTTTATTGGAAAAGGGGATTTTTCTGATAGTAATTTAGCAATATTTGAAATAATAAAAAATGATCCAAAAATAATAAAGATAATTTTAACACGAGAAAGTAAAGTTGCAATAGACGGCATAAATACAATTGTCATTCCTATGAATTCATTGAAAGCAGTATGGTATCTTATGAGATCCAAAATAATATTTATTCAGCATTCTATTTGGTTGGATTTGGCAAAAGCAAAATTTCAAATTTACTACCAAGGTAAAAGAGAAATTATACAGCTTTGGCACGGTATCCCAATAAAAGATATTTCTCACCAAAATACGGGTATTATTAATAAAAGAAGCTTGAAAGAGATGTCTAATTACCATGTAACTTGCTATTCTGAAACTGATAAAAAAAATATGCAAAAAGCATTTTATAAAGTTGATAAAGATAATTTTTGGATTACAGGAGCACCTCGAAATGATTTTCTTCTTATGAAGGAAGAAAAACTCCCAGATTTATATCAATTTGGACTAAAACACTTAAGAAAGTTGTTGAGTGGTAGAAAACTTATTCTTTATGCTCCTACATATAGGGAGACAACTGTAAAAGGAACTCATTATAATTTTTCGGAAGATGAATTGGATAGAATTGAGGAATTTTTATTACAAAATGATTGTGTTCTTGGATTGAGGTATCACATATATCGCAAACCTGATTTTTATAAAAATTTTTTACAAAGAAAAAATATCATTGACTTAGATGCAGAGGTAATTTCTGATGTTAGATTAATCATAAGAGAGTCTAAAATTGTGATATCTGACTATTCAAGCGTATTTGTTGAATCATTATATCTTGATAAAAGATGTATAAGTTTTGCATATGATTATAAAAGTTATTTTGAAACCCAGAGAGGTTTCTTTTATGACTTCGAATCAATTTTTCCTGGAGACATCAGTTATAATTTCGATGAATTAATGGAGGCTATCTCAAATGCAAATAAACCATACACAGCCAAACAACAAGACAAAATAAAAATTATCAAGTCAACACTTTTCAAATACATCGATGACAACAACAGTCAACGTGTAGTAAACAAAGTAAAGGAACTAGTTTTTGAGTAGTTTGAAAGCACAAGGTACCAAAGCATTTATTTGGGATTTTTTTGGCAAGATGGCTACACATGGAATGGGGTTTATTGTCTCTATATTTCTTGCCAGGATTCTAGAACCTTCTGATTTTGGACTTGTGGCAATGTCGATGGTAATCATTGCTATTGCTGGAATCTTTAGTGATATTGGTTTGGGAGGGGCACTGATACAAAGGAGAAGAGTACGTCCGATTCACTACTCTTCGGTTTTTTACTTTAACATCTTTATCGGACTGTTTCTAACACTTGTAACTTACTTTTCAGCACCACAGATTAGTAAATTTTATGGAAATGAGCAGATATTGGCTTTGACAGAAGTTCTCTCTATCCTGTTTATCATTAATGCATTTAGTTCTGTTCAAAGTGTACGGTTACGCAAAGAACTGAATTATACTCTCTTAACAAAGATTACCTTAATAGCATCATTAATCAGTGGTATCGTTGGGATCTCTCTTGCATTTTGGGGTGCAGGAGTTTGGAGTTTAGTTGCACAAGCTTTAACACAAGGAATTATTTACAATATACTTATTTGGTCAGCCAAACATTGGAGACCTAGTTTAGAGTTTTCATGGAAAGCATTGACTCAGCTTTGGGGTTATGGATTTCGTATGTTTTTGTCGAGCTTATTAAATACAGTATATACTCAAATTGATACTATCATCATCGGAAAACTCTTTGATTCAGCCACACTTGGTTTTTTTAATCGTGCTAAATCTTTACACGGCTTAGCAATGCAATACTCATCAAGCTCTTTAATGGCTGTTTTATTCCCTGTACTCTCAAAAGTACAAAAAGATTTGCCAAGATTTCAAAATATCGTACTAAAATCACTAGGAATTATCAACTTTATTACTTTTATGCTCATCGGTAGTTTATACCTGGTATCACATGAACTTATAATGATACTATACGGCGAAAAGTGGTTGCAGTCCGTTTACTACTTCAAAATTTTGATTTTGAGTGGATTTGCCTATCCCATAAGTGCTTTGTTGGTAAATGTATTAAGTAGCCGAGGAAACTCAAAAGCATTTTTGAGGTTAGAAATATATAAAAAGCTGATAGGGTCTATCAGCTTGATAGTACTTTATTTTTTTGGTATTGAGATGTTTTTATATGCCTTAATCGTTCAAGCAGTTATAAATGGATATATCTTAAATATACTATATGCTTCCAGAGAGATTTTTGTACCATTCTCTCAATTTTCCAAACCACTGCTTGTACAGGCTGCTATCGCAGCAACATCCATCATATTGACAATCTTTTTTTCCAAAGATATAATTTTACACGATGCAATAATGATTTTAATAAAAGGTACAATGTTTTTGCTGTTCTATGTTGGTTTTAGCTATCTTTTCAAAACCAGCTCTTTCAGATACTTCCTAGAGCAGATAGTACCATTAATAAGAAAAAAACTTACCAACAGGACAAAGGACTAATATGTATCAAAAAACTGAACAAGAGATTATGGAAAATTGGAAAGGAGACATCTCCAATCCAATTGTTAGTATTTGCTCTATTACATATAATCATGAAAAGTATATAGAGGAAGCATTAGATAGTTTTTTAATGCAAGAGACTAACTTTCCTTTTGAAATTGTAATAGATGATGATTGTTCACCAGATAATACAGAAGCTATTATAAGGCAATATAAAAAAAAATTTCCAACTATTATAAATGAAAATATACGCAAAAAAAACGTTGGATCAATGCATAATTTTATAGAAAATATGAAAAGAGCTAGAGGAAAATATATAGCTCTTTGTGAAGGAGATGACTATTGGACTGATCCGTTAAAGCTTCAGAAACAGGTGGATTTTCTTAATAAAAACATTGAGTATGTGTGTTGCTTTCATGGTTCTAAAGTTGTAAATAAAGAAGGTTTAGTGATTAACTCTTCATTGCTTGGCAATCCAAGAGATTACAATGAGATAGAACTACTTTCAACTGCTGCATTTATTACTGTACATTCAGTCATGTTTAGAAATATTATTGAGTATTCTAATATGCTTAAAGACATGCCTTTTGGTGATATGGCACTTTGGCACCTTTTAGGATTTCATGGTAAAGCCAAATATTTGAAAAATATTAAAAAAGCAGTTTATAGAGTACATGATGGTGGTATTTGGAGTAGTTTAGATAAATATGATAAATATGAAAAAACAGTTTTTTCAAAAAAGGTTATTAAACAAAATTTAATTTCAAAATCTATTAACACGACTATGATCAATATCATTATCAAGAAGTATATTTTACAAAAAGTAAATAGTACGCTTAGCAATAAAGATTTTGATTTATACAGAAAAATTGTTTTGAATATATGGAAAGATTCAGACTATACATTTTCAGAATTTTTAAGTTTAACCTTAAAGCCACTTGTGCAAAAAATAAATAAAAAATTTAAAGGTATATTTAATGTCCGAAATAAATAAAAAAATAGATATCCCAATTTATATTATTAACTTAAAAAAAGATATTGAAAAGAAAGAGCATATGCAAAAACTTTGTGAAAAACATAATTTATATCAAGAGTTTATTAACGCAGTTGATGGAAGATTGTTAAGTGAAGAAAATATTAATGAAATCTATTCTAGTGCAAAGGCAATTAATACCATCGGAAGAGAACTTAGTCGAGGTGAAATTGGTTGTGCTCTTAGTCACATAAGCATTTATAAAAAAATGGTTAATGAAAATATCAGTGAAGCAATAGTTTTTGAAGATGATATTGAATTTAACAATAACTTATTAAAGGTGCTTCATAAAATCAATAACTTTCCAGATAATTGGAATCTTGTTTTACTTGGTCACCATGCTTGTCCAGCACGGGATATAGAAACGCATTATAGCTTTTGGGAAAAGAAAGGTCTTGATAATACATATATGATAGCACGACCTGCTGAAATGGGATGTGGTACTTATGGATATATATTAAAACTAGAGGCAGCAAAAATTCTTCTTCATGATCTTAAGATTCTAGAAAAACCAATTGATCACTACACAGGTATTGATAAAAAACTAAATTTGTATATTGTTAGTCCAGCTGTAATAAAAATCCATGATTTTTTGAGTAATACTTATCATAGTATGGAAGATCGCAAAAAATTACAAAAAAAACAAAAATCGATTATTTATTCTAGGAAAAGAAAAGTTTTGATTTTTTTCTATTTGAATAAGGTTTGGGATAAGATAAATGGTAAATATATAAGACTAAAACAGTTTTTAAAAAGGCGGCGGAAATACGAAAAGTATGGTTGATACTGCATGTTGTCTTAAAATTTCCATTTGCAAATAGTATTTATAATTATAAAGCACGACCAGTGTCAAGTACAAAGTTAAATCCCTCGTCTTCAGACGAAGAATGATATAGTTATTTTAATAATGACTTAGCTAATATAACTAAAAAGTTATCTAATTTTTTATGTTCAACAATAAAAATATATTAATAACAGGCGTAAATAGTAGTTGTGAAAAAAAATATGTAGAAATTTTATTGTAAAACTACAAACCCAATAAAATTATTATCTATTCAAAAGGTGAGCTAAAACAATTTGAAATATAACAAACATAAAATAAGTCTTTTATGAAATATTTTATAGGTGATATCCTGATTGAATTAATTGGAAAAAGAAAGAAAATATTATGATAAATAACTATCCATTAGTATCCATACTGATACCACTTTACAATGCAGAAGAATATTTTGATGAGACAATGAAATCTTTATTGTTCCAAACATATAAAAACTTAGAAATAATAATCGTTGATGATGGATCAACTGATGCTAGTCTTGAAATTGCCAGAAATTATGAAAAATTACATAAAAATGTAAAAGTTTATACACAATTAAATAGCGGTGCACAGAAAGCAAGAAACAGAGCATTTGAGCTCTCAAAAGGTGAGTATATCCAATATTTCGATGCTGATGATATTATGCATCCTCATAAAATATTATCTCAAATAGAAGTTTTAAGACAAAATGACTTTCAAGAGACCACTGTTGCAACAGGTAAATGGATTAGTTTTAAAGAGTCTATTGAAAATACTTTATACGTAGATCTGATTATCAATAAAAGTTATGAGAATAAATTTTTATATTTTAAAGAATCATGGGAAAATGTACAATACATCATTGGTCAATCATGGCTTATTACAAGAAAATTACATCTCAAGGTTGGTAAATGGAATGAGTCTTTAGTTAGAAATCAAGATGGTGAATTTTTTACAAGAGTTGCTTATAATGCAGATAAAATTATTTTTGTTCAAAAGAGTATTGTCTATTATCGAAAAGGTATTTTGACAAGTATTACTTCAAAAAAATCATTAAAGAGTATGCATTCACATTTAGATTCTTATAGAATATATGCAGATCTCGTAAAAAATGACTTAAATAAACATTCTTTGCATAAAGCTGTTGCTTCATTGTACTCAGTATTTTATGGAGATTACTATCCTTTGGATAAACAAATGAAAAAGGAAGTATTAGCATTGATTAAAGAACTAGGTTATAATGAGCCTGTGATAGCTTTTAAACCAAGTTCGCTTTGGATAGTTAGATTTTTTGGAGTAGATGCTGGATTGTATCTAAGAGACATCAAATCAAAGTTTGTTTCTATGCTGAATTTACTTAAAATTTACTTAAGCAAAAAGAGAACTTAAAATGATGAATAAAAAACCTTTTTTTAGTGTAGTAATACCACTTTATAATAAAGAAAGATATATTAAAAAAACTTTGAAAAGTGTTCTGAATCAGACATTTACTAATTTTGAAATTATTATTGTTGATGATGGATCAAAAGATAACAGTTATGAAATAGTTGAGTCTATAAAAGATTCTCGTATTCGTTTTATTTGTCAAGAAAATGGAGGACCATCT
>JAMOMX010000197.1 GCA_027066935.1 Sulfurimonas sp.
TGCTCATTATCACTTGCTGAGAGAACACTAGAATCATTTAGATATGGATTGTCCTATCTTAGTGAATACTATGATTTAAATCCAAATGCTTCACATCATAGAGCTATGAGTGATGTTATTACAACATTAGCACTATTTAATCTGAGTATGAAAAATTTAGATAAAAATGTAAAAACAGTGGAAGATTTAATAAAATTTTCTAAAGAAGCAAAAAGATTAAAGAGACCAAAACTAGACCCTCTTTATAAACAGGTTTAATCTTCTTCGCTAAATGCACCCATGCTTGTTAATCTTTTGTAACGAGCTTCCATTCTCTCTTCTTCACTCATTGCACGAAGTTTAGCAAGCTCATCAAGAAAATAATCACCTATCGCTTTTGCAGCATTATCACGATCTCTATGTGCTCCAATCAATGGTTCATCTATAATATCATCAATCAGGTCAAGTTCTTTTAGATCTGAACTTGTTATTTTCATAGCTTTTGTTGCATCTTCAGCTTTTTTTGGATCATTCCATAAAATTGCTGAACAACCCTCTGGAGATATTACGCTAAATACAGAGTAACGCATCATAGCAAACTTATCTGCTACACCAATAGCTAAAGCTCCACCAGAACCACCCTCACCAATAACTATAGATATAGTTTGAGTATTTAGTTCTGCTAATTCTAGTAAATTTCTAGCAATTGCCTCACTTTGGTTACGCTCTTCAGCCCCAATACCTGGATATGCACCCGGAGTGTCTATAAGCATCAATACTGGTATTTTAAACTTTTCTGCCATCTTTGCAGCACGAAGAGCTTTTCTATACCCTTCAGGATGTGGCATTCCAAAATTTCTTTTAATTTTATTTTTTGTACCACGCCCTTTTTGCTCACCAATAACCATAACTTTTTCGCCACCAATATATCCAAGGTAACAAAGAATTGCAGGGTCATCACGAAAATGACGATCTCCATGAATTTCATATTTATTACTCATCAATAAATTAATATAATCAAGTGTATAAGGCCTATCTAAATGACGAGCGAGTTGAAGTTTTTGGAAGTCTGATAAATTGTTATATATTTTAGCAACTACTTTATCAAGACTTTCTTCAAGCTCAGCAACTTTTGCATCATCATGACGAACGCGAGCAGAGATTATATCTTCATGGAAAACTTTTATTTTTGTCTCAAAATCTAAATATGTAGCCAAATTAAATCCTTAATTAGATTTTCTTAAAAATAAGAACACCATTAGTTCCACCAAAACCAAAAGAGTTGCTCATTACTGTATTTAATACAGCTTTTCTTGATCCTGTTGTTACATAATCTAAATCACAATCTTCATCAGGTGTTTCATTATTTATTGTTGGAGGCAGTATTCCATCACGCATAGCTAAAAGACATGTAACTGCTTCAATACCACCAGCAGCACCAAGACAATGACCTATCTGACCTTTAATTGAACTCATTGGGGGACAATTTTCTTTAGAACCTAGCAACTCTTTAACTGCTGCTGTTTCATTTTTATCATTTATTGGTGTTGATGTGCCATGAGCATTTATATAGTCAAGCTTAGGCTCGCCTGCCATTTTATATGCAGCTTTCATTGCACGAGCTGGACCATCAAGAGATGGAGTTGTGATATGATTTGCATCACCACTTTCACCAAAACCTATAAGCTCACCATATATGTTAGCTCCACGCTCCACTGCATCTTCATAAACTTCTAATATAAGTGCAGCAGCACCCTCACCCATAACAAAACCATCACGGTTAGTATCAAATGGACGAGAAGCTTGTTTTGGGTTTTCGTTGTTAGTAGATAACGCTTTCATAGCAGCAAACCCACCAACACCAGCACCAGTAATAGCACACTCAGCAGATACAACCAACATCTTATCTGCACCATTACACATAATAGTTTTAGCGGCTTCACTTATAGCATGAGTTCCAGCTGCACAAGCTGTTACTGAAGAAAGATTTGGTCCTTTTGTTCCATGCTCAATAGATACAAACCCTCCAAGCATATTGACTAACGCACCAGGTATGAAAAATGGAGAGATTCTTCGGGGACCACGGTTTTCTAAAATAATAGAATTTTTCTCTATTGATGGAAGTCCGCCAATCCCAGAACCAGCAGAGATTCCAAAACGCTCCATATCAACAATATCAGCAAAATTTGCATCAATCATCGCTTCTTGAGCAGCTTTTAAACCTAAATGGATAAATCTATCAGCTTTTTTTACCTCTTTTGGAGCCATTACAGTTGTTGGATCAAAATCTTTTACTTGAGCTGCAATTTTAACACTATAATTTTGTGGATCAAATAAAGTAATTGTGTCTATTCCACATTTACCTTCACAAATAGCTTTAAATGAACTCTCTTTATCATTTCCAACTGCGTTAATCATTCCTAAGCCAGTTACTACAACTCTTCTCAATCGATACCTCCATAAAAAAATAAATACTTTTAAAAACTAACTTTATAGCTATTTTTTAAAAATATTTTTAAAGTAATTATATGTCAAAAGACATATAATTATTTACTCTCAATATAAGTGATTACATCTTTAACAGTTTGAATTTTTTCAGCTTCATCATCTGGAATTTCAATATCAAATTTTTCTTCTAAAGCCATTACTAGTTCAACAACATCAAGACTATCTGCACCTAAATCTTCAACGAATTTTGCATCCTCTTTAACTTCATCTGCGCTAACGCTTAACTGTTCTACTACTACTTCTGTGATGTCTTCTAAAAGTGCCATTATAGCTCCTACATTTTATTTTAAATTTTTGAATTATAACACAATATTCTTAAATTTTAAGTAACGAAACATAAATTATGCCATATTCATACCACCGTTTACTTTTAGCGTTTCACCAGTTATATAACTTGAATGATCACTCAAAAGAAAAGCTGTAGCTTCAGCAATCTCTCTTGCTTCACCCATACGATTCATTGGTATTTTTACATTTATAACATCTTTTACTTCTTGTGGAAGTACTTCTGTCATCTCAGTAGAGATAAAACCTGGAGTGATTGAGTTGTAGCGAATTCCACTTGTTGCAGCTTCTAATGCAAAACTTTTTGTCATTGCTATTACTCCACCTTTTGAAGCAGCATAGTTTACCTGTCCAGCATTGCCTGTTTCCCCTATAATAGAAGATATGTTTACAATAGAGCCAAATTTAGATTTACGCATAATTTTCATAGCTTCTCGACAACCTATAAAACAAGATGTAAGATTTGCATTGATAACACTCGTAAAATCTTCTACTTTCATACGAAGAGCTAGTTTGTCGTTTGTAATACCTGCATTGTTAACCAGATATGAAAGCCCACCATCGCTCTCTTTTATAAGCTTAATAGCATCAATAAATGCCACTTCATCACTTACATCAAAACCTATAACTGCTGCATCTCCGCCCTCAGATTCTATTGCATCTTTTACAGCATCAGCTTGTGCTGCACCACTTCTATAATTTATCCATACTTTAAGACCAAATCCTGCAAGAGTTTTTGCAATTTCTGCACCAATACCACGACTTGAACCTGTTACTAAAACATTTGTACCACTAAATTTCATTAATAATCCTATTTGTAAATTTAAAAATTAGATTCTGAATCAAGTTCAGAATGACGAAATAAAAAATATCGTCATTCCAAACTTGACACTCCGTCATTCCAAACTTGATTTGGAATCTCTAAACTAAACTACCATCCATCTCAGATGGAATATCAATCTCCATTAAAGTTAAAACAGTCGCAGCTATATTATTTAATGCACCTGTATTTACTTTATCTATTCCATCAGCCTCTACAAAACACCAAACTTTACCAACAGTATGATTTGTTAACATATTGCCTTTTTCATCACGCATCTCTTCACAATTACCATGATCAGAAGTGATAACTACAGCATAATCTTTCTCTTTTGCTTTTTGTAAAATTTTACCAAGTTCAGTATCAACACTCTCAACCGCAATTTTTGCAGCTTCAAAATCTCCAGTATGTCCAACCATATCACCATTTGCAAAATTTACAACTATGAAATCATACTCATCATCCATAGCACCAAGCACAGCCTTACCAACTTCTAACGCACTCATTTGCGGTTTCAAATCATATGTTTTCACATCTGGAGATGGGATTAAAACTCTAGTTTCATTTAGATATGGCTCATCAATTCCACCATTTAAAAAAAATGTAACATGTGCATATTTTTCAGTTTCAGCAGCATGAAATTGTCTAAGACCTTTTTTGGATATAACCTCAGCTAAGGTGTTCTTTGGTGGATCTTTTTTAAATAAAACAGGATATTTAAAACTTTTATCATACTCTGTCATAGTAACTAAGTTTATATTTAATATTTTTCTCTCAAATTCACTAAATTTACTATTTCCAAGAGCAGATACAAGCTCTCTCATCCTATCACTTCTAAAATTGATAGTTAATATACCATCACCATCCTCTACTCCATCATATCCCTCAAAAGCAACTGGTTCTATAAACTCATCTGTTTCACCTAACGAGTATGAGTGTCCAACATATCCAGCTGGTAAAAAATCACTTTTAGGTGTAGCATTAACAATTGCATCATATCCTCTTTTAATTCTTTGGTATCTATTGTCTCTATCCATTGAATAAAAACGACCTGAAATTGTAGCTATGCTTATATTTTCATCAAGCTCTTTCTCAACCATTTTTATATATTTTCCAGCTGATGTTGGAGATACATCCCTGCCATCTGTTATGAGATGTAAAAAAACTTTTTTTCCTGCTTTTGAAGCAATTTTTGCAAGACCTATAAAATGATTAATATGTGAATGTACACCACCATCACTTAAGAGTCCAATTAGATGTAATCTCTCTGATTTAGCTAATAATATTTTTAATTCTTCATTATCAATCAAAGTATTTTCTTGAAGTGCTAAAGATATTTTAACCAAATCTTGATATAAAACTCGACCACTTCCTATAGACATATGACCAACTTCAGAATTACCCATTTGACCATCAGGAAGCCCAACACTTAACCCAGATGTATCTATTAAAGAGTGTGGCGTATTGGCAAATAATTTATCATAAATTGGTTTTTTTGCATTATAAAATGCGTTATGTTCAGTCCTTGCACAAAACCCAATACCGTCTGTGATAACTAAAACTGCTTTTTTCGACAACTTTTTTCCTTCTGAGCTAAATTTTATGTGATTATACTATAATACCACTTTTAAAATAACTAAAGGCATGGGGATTGTTATATTATATACATGAATTACTAGGTATAAATATATTTGGATATATAACTATTCGTGCAGGAATATCATTTTTTTTAGCTCTATTTATAACTCTATTTTTAATGCCTCGATTTATAAGATGGGCACAAAAAACATCAAGCGTGCAACCTATAAATGAGTATGTACCCTCACACAAATCAAAAGCATCTACTCCAACTATGGGTGGGATTGTTTTTATATTTGCAACAATTTTAGCTTCTATTTTTACAATTGATTTTTCAAATCTATATGCCATTGGTGCTCTTTTAACATTAATTTTATTCTCTTTAATCGGCTTTCAAGATGATTTTGCAAAAATCAAAAAAAATGAAAATTTAGCTGGCTTAAAAGCTAGAACAAAACTATTTTTACAAATTATAGCTGGCTTAGCAATAGCTGCATTTTTATGTAGCTTTGCTAATTTTAATACAGAACTATATGTACCATTTATAAAAACAGCATTATTTGATATGGGCAACTATGCAATTATACTTTGGGTACTTGTAATTATTGCTACATCAAACGCTGTAAATCTAACTGATGGGCTAGATGGCTTAGCTACAGTTCCATCAATTGTTGCACTCACCTCTTTTAGTATTATCATATATATTACTGGACACGCTACTATTAGTTCTTATCTTTTAATGCCAAATTTTCCTGTTGGAGAGGTAGCGATTGTATCTTCTGCTCTCATGGGTGCTTTAGCTGGTTTTTTGTGGTTTAATTGCCATCCTGCTGAAGTGTTTATGGGTGATAGCGGTTCACTTACCATTGGAGCTTTTTTAGGATATTTAGCAATTATTTCAAAAAGTGAGATTTTACTTTTACTTATTGGTTCAATCTTTGTTATTGAAACATTATCTGTAATTCTCCAAATTGGATCTTATAAACTGCGTAAAAAAAGAGTCTTTTTAATGGCACCTATCCATCATCATTTTGAGATGAAAAATTGGGCTGAAAATAAAATAATTGTTCGATTTTGGATTATTGCGATACTCTCAAACCTAATTGCATTAATCTCTTTAAAGATACGCTAATGCAAAAAGATACAAATAGGGTTTCACTATTTGGTTATGGCATAACCACTAAAGCTTTAGTAAAAAAATTTCCTTATGCTGTGTTTTATGATGATAAATGTATAAAACCTTTTAAAGATGAAAATGGATTTAAAGTTAAACCATCAAATGAATTTGATCCTCTTTATTCAGATTTAGAGATCCCTAGTCCTGGAATTCCACCATCAAATTTACTTATAAAAAAAGCTAAAAATCTTCAAAGTGAGTATGATATATTTGCAGATACACCCCCTTTAAAAATTTGGATTAGTGGAACAAACGGAAAAACAACTACTACACAAATGATGCAACATCTCCTTTGTGAAAAAGGGAGTGAGGCTGGTGGAAATATTGGCACCCCATTAGCAAACCTGAATCCAGATGCAAAAATGTGGATACTTGAGACTAGCTCTTTTACAATTCACTACACAAATATTGCAAAACCAAATATATATGTACTACTCCCTATAAATCCTGATCATCTAAGTTGGCATGGAGATATGGATGAGTATGTTAAGGCAAAGCTAAAACCAATAGCTGATATGAAAGAGGGGGAAGTTGCAATAATTCCTCACACCTATAAAGAGATAGATACTAGGGCACATCTGATTACTTATGAAAATGAACAAGATTTAGCTTCTCATTTTAATATAGATATATCTCTGATAAAATTTAAAGGTGCTTTTTTGGTTGATGCACTTTTAGCAATAGCTGTTGATAAAATCTTATTTGATAAAGTAAATTATGAAAAAATCAATTCATTTGTACTTGATCCACATAGGCAAGAGGAAATTAAAGACTCTAAAAACCGTTTATGGATAAATGATACTAAAGCTACAAACATTGACGCTTGTATAGCCGCAATAAATCGCTATAAAGATTCTAAGTTACATCTAATTTTGGGTGGTGATGACAAGGGTGTTGATTTAGAAGAGTTATTTATATTTTTAACAAATATAAAAGTTAAAATATATAACATTGGCTCCAACAAAGACAAATTATCAGACCTTGCTTTAAAATACAAAATAAAGTTTAATAAGTGTATTGACTTAGCAGATGCTATTAAACATATAGATGAAAATTTATCATCAAATGAAGTAGCCCTACTCTCCCCAGCAGCTTCGAGCCTTGACGAATTTAGCTCATATGCCCAAAGAGGTGATGAATTTAAAAAAGCAGTAGCAAAATTATAGATGTTTGAACTAACTGAATATATAGGAATTATCGCTTTTAGTGTAAGTGGCTTTTTTGTAGCTGTTAGAAATAAGCTTGATTTGTTAGGCATCTTAATATCTACTTTTTTAACAGCTCTTGGTGGTGGTATAATTAGAGATATATCAGTAGGTAAAATCCCTTTTACTTTTATTCATGATTATCCAGCTGCTATTGTTTTTAGCATAATGGTTTTTATGATTTTACTTAGATTCCATAAACGAAACTCCATAGAAAATAAATTGTTTTTTATACTGAGTGATTCTATTGGGCTTGTTTCGTTTAGTATTGGTGGTGCTTTTATTGCCATTGAAGCAAATTTAAACTTTACAGGTATACTTGTTATCTCCTTTATAACAGCAGTTGGTGGCGGCATAATAAGAGATATCATCATAAATGAAGTTCCTTTTATATTTAAAACTGGTTTTTATGGAACAGTTGCTTTACTTATGGGGCTTGGAATATACCTATTAGATCTTTTTAAACTCACCTCCCCCATATTTGTAATAGTATTATTTACTATTGGTGTTTTAATAAGAGTAACCGCCTATTATAAAAGATGGTCAATCCCATTAAAATAAATCTTATAAGCTTACTTTTAGTACATAAGATGTATAATTTCGACCTTTAAAAGATGGCCTGTTAGCTCAGTCGGTAGAGCAAATGACTGAAAATCATTGTGTCCTTGGTTCGATTCCGAGACAGGCCACCACTTTTAAATAAACTTCATGGCCTGTTAGCTCAGTCGGTAGAGCAAATGACTGAAAATCATTGTGTCCTTGGTTCGATTCCGAGACAGGCCACCACTTTTTACAAAAGACCCTTATTAATCCAAAAAAACAATTATAATAGTTCTGTTAATATATAGTGAAATAATAATGATATACTTTTCAAAAAAGAATAGATATGAAATTAATAATAAACGGTGAATCGAGAGAGTTTGAAGAGGCTAAGACACTTCAAAATATATTAAATGAGCTTTCTTTAAATGGTAAGGTTATGGCTGCTGCTGTAAATATGGAAATAGTTAAACAAGATAATTGGTCATCATTTGTTTTAAATGATAATGATAAGTTAGAACTACTAGATTTCGTTGCTGGTGGTTAAGACACTTTGATTTCTACCTGATATCAAAGACCTACAAAATAGTAAAATGCCCCTATAAAAAGATATAATAATCAACTAAAATACAAGCAAAACAATTATGTCTTTTTTTATATTGCTGAAATATTTCTAGCGCTAAAAATAATGCTAAGTGAGAAATACAAATATGATATAATCTCATAATTAAATATATATTGAGAAGGTGTCTAATGTTTGAGTATAAAAAAATAAACAAACTTCCAATAATTACAAAAAAATTCAATCAAGATAAAAAATACTCATTCGCTATGGCAAAAAAAGATAAGATTGATTTTGTTTATAATACCTCTGCTTTAGAGGGTAATGCTATGACATATCCTGAAGTACAAACTCTCTTAGAGGGTATAACAGTTGGTGGTCATAAGCTTAGTGATGAACAGCAAGTCTTAAATCAAAATCGTAGTGTAGGTTTGTTGTTTAAAATGATTGAAAACTCTACTTTTAGAGTAGATAAAAAAACTATATGTGAGCTACATACCCTTGTTGCAAGAGAGGAAGCTCTCTACTGGGGTGAGTTTAGAGATGCAAATGTAAATATTGGTGGAACAGATTATTTGCCACCACCAGCTAAAGAGCTTAACTCTATTTTTGAAGATGGAATCAAAAATTTAAAACTGATAAAAGATCCTATTTATAAAGCTTTATGTTATTTTTTATTTGGAGCAAGGACACAATTCTTTTTTGATGGAAATAAAAGAACATCAAGATTAGTTATGAATGGTATTTTGCTAGATAATGGACTTCCAATATTAAATATAAAAGCTAAAGACAAACTAGAGTTTAATACAAAAATGATTGAATTTTATGATAGTGAAAATTATATAGATATTTTAAAATATTTAACTAGATACTATGAAACTCAAAATGCTCATATGAAAATATTGAGTATTATTTAAATATGAATTTCAAAAAATCATAATAAGCTTCTATTAACGATTATAGCGATATAATCCACCTTAATAAATAGAATTAAATTACGAAAAAACTAATAGGCATGTAGAAATAACATGCACTAAACAAAAGCTTAGTTCAACCCGTAAAATAGGGAATAAAAAAAATACTCATGGCACTAATAGACCTACAAAACATCTCAAAACATTATTCAGCACAAAAAATACTTACAGAGGTTAACTTTCATGTAGATGAGGGTGATCGTATTGTTATTATTGGTAAAAATGGTAGTGGAAAATCTACTCTGATGAAGATAATAAACGGTACACTAGAACACGACAATGGTGAGAGAATCATTAAAAGAAACTTAGAAGTAAAAATGCTAGATCAAAGACCAAATTTTAAAGATGGTCATACTGTTAGAGAAGCTGTTGAGGATGGACTCCAAGAGTTAAATGTTGCAAAAGAAAAATATGATGAGCTTTCACTAAAACTTGCTGATGATTTTGAAAATAAACAACTTTTAGATCAACATGAAAATCTATCTAAATATATAGATCACCATAATGCTTGGAACTTAGATGATAAGATAGAGAGAATAATTCAACATTTTAATTTAAAGCAGTATGAAAATAAACCAATTGATTTACTTAGTGGTGGAGAACAACGCCGTGTAGCACTTGCCTCATTACTACTTCAAAAACCAGATATCTTACTACTTGATGAACCTACTAATCATCTTGATGTGTATATGGTTGAGTTTTTAGAAGAGTTAATATTAAAAGAAAAATTTACAATAGTTTTTATATCTCACGATAGATATTTCATAGATAAAATTGCTACTAAAAGCATAGAGGTTGAAGATTGTGTATTGCGTGAATATAGTGGTGGATATAGTAACTACCTAACACAAAAAGCTGAATGGATTCGTACACTTCAAAAGCAACATGACAACCTACTTGATGTATTAAAAAGAGAAAATGAATGGTTTGCTCGTGGTGTTCGAGCTAGGCTTAAAAGAAATGAGGGTCGTAAAGAGAGGCTTATGAATCTTCGTGAGGATGCAAAAAACAATCCTGCAAAAATCCGTAAAATCTCTATAGAACTTCAAAGAGAAGCTAAACATTTTAACCGTGACAAAAGCATAAACAAACAAAAAATGCTTTTTGAGGTTGAAAATTTAGGTTTAACACTTGGCTCAAAAGAGTTGTTAAAAGACTTTAGCACCCGCATACTTCAAAAAGATGTTATCGCCATCGTTGGACCAAACGGAAGTGGTAAATCAACACTTCTAAAAGCTTTACTTGGAAGATTAGAGCCAACAGTTGGAAAAATTAAACAGGGTGAATTTAAAATTGGCTACTTTGATCAACATCGTGAAATGCTTGATAATGATAAAAATTTAATGGAAACTTTTTGTCCACATGGCGGAGATAGAGTTAGTGTCCGAGGAAAAGATATGCATGTATATGGCTATTTAAAAAACTTTCTTTTCCCTAGAGAATTTTTAGAAAAAAAAATAGGTGTATTAAGTGGTGGTGAAAAAAACAGAATTGCTCTTGCACTGCTCTTTACACTTGATGTTGATATTTTAATCCTTGATGAGCCAACAAATGATTTAGATATTCCAACTATCAACATTTTAGAAGAGCAACTTACTAACTTTGCTGGTGCTGTTATTATAGTTTCACATGATAGATATTTTGTAGATAAAATTGCTAAAAAACTTTTTATTTTTAAAAGTGACAAAACTATAGAGGAATCTCATCAAGAATACTCCCAATACCTAGAGCTAGAAAAAGAGTTAAAAGAGATAGACTCTATACACAAAGACTCAACTAAAAATAATAAGGCTGAAAAATCAAATACTACTGTAGCAGTTAAAGAAAAAATAATAAAATTAACATACAAAGAAAAAATTTCATTAAAAGAACTACCAAAAGAGATAGAGGAACTTGAAGATAAAATAAAAGATAAAAACAGTTGTTTAGCCAACCCTGAATGCTATGAAAAAATTGGACTCACTCAACTTGCAAAAGAGCTAGAAGAGTTAGAATCCATATATGAGCAAAAAATTGAACAACTGCTAGATATTGAGGAAAAAGCTGAATGGAGTGGTAGCCTAAGCTCATAAAAATTAAAACTAGGTTCAAGATGGTCTTATACTCTTTTTAGATAAAAATTTATTGATTATCGAGGAAAAACACCTCTTAAAGTTGCACGGCTGTTTCATACTAACAAGTTTTTCTGTTTCGTCACCTTGAACTCGATTCAAGGTCTAGTTTTTACTGCATTTTATATTAGATTCCCAGTCAAGCTGAGAATGACTGAACTAATAAGCTTAGTATGAAACAGCCGTGGCTTAAGTAGCCAATAAATATTAAAAGAGAAAAATGAAATATTTAAAAAAAATTATAAATGTAATGATGATGCCAACTTTAGATGATTTTGAAACTTTAAAAAATATTGGAGTAAAAAGAGTAAGCCTAGGGGCCTTTATATACAATAGTCTCATGGGAAATTTTGAAAGTAAACTACATACTATTAATAAAGAAAATTCATTTAAAAGTTTATTTTAATGAATCAAATTAACATACAGTACTACAAAACAAAA
>JAMOMX010000198.1 GCA_027066935.1 Sulfurimonas sp.
TCCTCTATACGACTACTTATTATATCTACATTTTGTAAACCATATGTAGATTTTATTAGATGCAAAAAAGCACTTCTCTTCATAAGTGGCTCAACCAAGGTAAAATGCACATCAGGCAAAGAGATAGAAAGTATCATCCCCGGGAACCCTGCTCCTGTTCCGATATCAACAACTTTTTTTATATTTTCAAAATCTATAAAGTTTATAGGATAAAGTGAATCTTCGATATTTTTATAAACTTCTTTCTCATTCTTAGCTCCACTTAAACGGTGAACTTTGTTGTATTTTAAAAGAAGGTCTGTATATTTTTTAAATTTTTCCATAGTTTTTTCTTATTGATTTAAGATAAAATTTTCATAACTGTCAATTGCCGCAAAATTTATCTCATAATTTAAATTATCTATTTTATCTATACGAACCGAATCAATTCCATACAATAACAACAGCTCGTAAGTCACTAATTCATCTTCTCTCAATTTAAATAAATCTCTTAATATCCATTTTCCCAAAGCTTTATTTGGATTCGACATCAATGCTTTTCCTCCATCTTGACATATTTTTGCTTCTAATATTTCTCCATTAGGCAGTTTCATTGTAAATATAGTATCTTTTTTTGGAAAAAAATCAGGCTTATATTTATAAAAAATCTTTGGCACAGGAATATATACTTCATTTATATTTCTCTTTCTACCTTTTGCATTCCATTGATTTAATCCACTACTTTCATAAACTTTTTTCAAACTCCCATACAATGGCAAATAGATAGTATCTATAATTTTTGAAGAACTCATAAATGAATTTTTTTGCTCAAAAACACCATAAAGTGCTTTTAGTGGGTCTTGCAAAATATTTACATCAAAATCATCAACAAATGAACTTGTTTCAAATCTTTTCATAAGTGTACTTTTTGATAAAGAAAAACTATATTCGTGTAATCCATCATTAAAGAAAATAGAAGATTTATTACTTTTAACATTAGTTATGGCTTCAATATTTATATGATTGGTTTTTTCTTCAAAAAGAAAAAATCTACCCTTATCTCTCACAACACAATGATATATAGAATTTTTAATTTGATAGAGATTATTTGTAAAATCTAATCTACCATTTCTAAGTTCTGATATTTTTTTGACCATATCCAAGCTATTAAGCTCATTATATAATTCTCTATGGCGATTAAATTCAGCAATTTTTTGCATAGATTTATCATTGACTCTCAAAAAGGTTTTTAAACCAATTCCTAATGAATCTTTATATGCATCATAAGATACATCACCTCTTGATAAATCTTCTGCTTCAAAAGCCGTACAAAACATTTTTTCTGCCACACGATAATATAAGTATGGTGTATTTGAAGAGGAAAAAAGGTTTGATAAACTTCCAATAATTTGTAGATATTCTTGATACCTCTTTTTTTGCTCTTGGGATTGTTTAGTATAAAACATTATAAACTATAAGCTTTTTTAATTTCCATAGCTATGGATTCTATCACGGGTACTGTGACAGAATTTCCTATCTGCTTATAAAGAGAGGAGTTAGATAAATTTTTGGGAAATACAAAACTCTCATCATAACCTTGAAATCTTGCACACTCTCTTGGTGTCAATTTTCGTATATCTTTGTCATCTATGATAAGCGGTACATTGTGTCCGCCTGTTCCCATATTTGCTGTTAGAGTTGGACAGAGTTTGCTTTTATTTTCTCTCACATAAACTCGTCGCCACTGATAGACTGAATCTCTATTTTGCATCTCATCTTTTAATTGATTATAATAACGGCTATTTGTATAGTAATATTTTTCTTCTGCTTTAGAGTCAATCAAATCTTTGACTTTTTTATCTAATTTTTTAATATTTGGAAAAGTAAACTTATCAGCAATCTTATCATCTTTGAAAGCAACAATATAAATTCGCTCTCTATTTTGCGGAACATTTCCATATTCGCTAGAGTTTAAAACTTTATAAAAGACTCTATAGCCTCTCTCTTTAAATTCAAAAGTAATTCTCTCAAAAGTTTTCCCGCCGTCATGGCTTGTAAGATTTTTTACATTTTCTAAAAAAACTATTTTTGGATTCAAATCATCAACAAATCGCAATATTTGAAAAAAAACATTACCTCTATCATCGCTAAAACCTTTTTGATACCCAGCAATTGAAAAAGCTTGGCAAGGAAAACCTCCCGTCAAAATATCAATTTCTGTAACTTCTGATGTCTTTAAATCATTTAAATCTTTTTCATGTAGTGTATGTTTATGATTCATTCTGTAAGTTATACAAGCATTTTTATCAATTTCATTTGCCCATTCAATATCAAATCCTGCTTTTTTAAAACCAAGTTCAATACCGCCAATACCTGCAAATAATCCGCCCACTTTCACTTCATTCTCCTAAGATTTTTTATATTTTACAATAAAAAGACAAATTAATCTAAAAACATTACAAGTTGAAATATTTTTAGATTAAAACAGATGACCCATCTTCGCTTTTTTAGTCTTTATATACTCAACATTACATTCATTGAAATTTGTAATGATTGGCAATCTCTCTAAAATTTGAATATTTCCAAGACTATCAATTTTTTTA
>JAMOMX010000199.1 GCA_027066935.1 Sulfurimonas sp.
GTAAGTATTTTTTTCTTTAGTAGCATTAAGCTCTTTGATTATTTTATCATTCAAAGATATTTTAATTTTTGTTATATTTTTATCTGCATTATTAACAGGAACTTTTACAACAATTGTTACAAGATCGCCACTATAGCGAGACATATCCTGAGGCTCTAAAATTTCAACTTTTGGTAGTAAACTATTAGCCTCAATGCTTAAAGCAAAGAGGGATAATAATAAGATGAATTTTAGATATAAATTAGACAATTATTTTAAATTCTCTTTAGGTGTTATGCGGTCATAATGACGACGAGCATGACATGCAGGCGCACATGAACCACCATCTTCAGTTTCTATGAAACGCATAGGGAAGTTAATTTTTCCAAATTTTGTTTTCTCACGCAGATGGTGAGGATATTTTTTGGTACCATGAAAATCATGACAAGCACGACAAGAACGACCCTTTTCTTTATTTACATGAACATAATGCATATTATGATCACCATTTCTAAAGTTAGTCATATCTTTTGTAAACTCATCTTGAATTTTTCCTACTTCATGACATTGAAAACAGATATAGTTTTTCTCATCAAACTTCGCATAAAAATCTCTTGGGAACGCTTTTTTCAACATTCTTAAGTTGTTTGATCCATGTGGATTATGACATGCTGCACAATCACCCCAAAGAATTGGACCATGCCAATCAGGATTTTTATCAAGATGTTTACCAATGTCTGAGAGTTTATAACCTGTTTCATCAGTTACTAACTCTTCACTATGACATGTTAAACATAACTCTTTATTTGTATCTTTTATTAGAAATTTTGGATTCTCAGAACCATGTGGATCGTGACATTCAAGACATTTTCTTGGTCTATCTAATGCTCCATGTTTATCTGTAACATTATTAATCCATACCTCTTTTTCTGTATGACACATAAGACATAGATCTTTTTTACCATCAGCTTTTAGTTGAAACTCATGATCTTCTGTATGTGGGTCGTGGCAATTTGTACATTGATCTTGTACTGGTGGATGTATATTTGTAGTATTATGTAAGAACTCACCTTTTGCTTGATGACAAGAGTTACATAATTCATTGATGCTTGAGGCAACTAAAAGTTTTGCATTATCTGATTCATGTGGATTATGACATGCAGTACATGCACCAGCACCAACTGGACCATGGATAAATTTTTTATCATCTTTTGGTGTATGACACATACCACAAAGTTCTGGTGGGTCCATTATTAGTTCACCATCAGCACCCTCTTCATCAGTATGACAAGTAGTACAATCTCCCCATTCGTATGGTGGGTGTACAACTTTTGTTTCTGAACGCAGTGGAGTTCCGTAAAATATCTCATCATCAGTAAGTGGTTTTTCACTTGCAGCTTCTTGAGAGTATGCTTTAACTTCTTGTGCATGTAAAGAGAAGTTAAATAGCATAAATCCTATTAGAAATGAGAGTAAATAATATTTTTTAATTTTCATTTAGTACCTTTCATCTGTCTTTTGTTTAAAATGGTCTATCGTTTGCTGTAACAATGTGCTCAGCTAAGTCATTCATCTCATGTTCAAATAAAGAGCGTATCTTTATAAGTTGTGGATTCATCACAGAAGCACGAGCTGGATCAACAATTGGAGTCCCTTGTCCTCGTAGGTATGAAAGAAGATCTCTTTCTTGACCTAAATAATGAATAGCGATTGATTTTAGTGATGGTCCAATAGTGTCAACATCTACTTTATGACATATTGCACAACCTTTTGTCTCAAAAATTTCTTTACCGTTTGCATTTTCTGCAACGGCATTAGAAACTAAAAACGCTTGCGCTAAGATTACACTTAGTATTAATCTTTTCATATCTAACCCTTTTTTAAGATAATATTTTTTTATGTTAGCATAATAATTTATTGAAAATAATAAATTATTATATAAAATTAATTTTTTTAGTATATTTGTATAGTATCTACCTACTTTATAGAGATAAATTTTTAGTTGATATAATTTTTGTATTTAAGATTTAGTATTTTTTCACTATAATAAGTAATTAAAAAATTAAAGGCAACATTGATGCAAAAAAATATGAGAAGAGCATTCTCTTTAATAGAACTAATGGTAGTTATAGTTATACTAGGGTTGTTAGCAGCAATGATAGTTCCAAATTTAACTGATAAAGGTGAAGAAGCAAAAAAGAAAATAGTATGTATAAATATGAAAAATATTTATAATACTATGCTTGATGCTTTTAAAATAGATAATGGCGTATATCCATCGACAGAAGAAGGTTTATTGTTACTTATTGAAAATCCTGATGAAGAAAGATATCCAAATTATGCGCTAGGCGGATATTTAAAAGATTCTAAAATACCAAAAGATTCATGGGGTAGTGAATTTATCTATATTAATGATGAGGGAAGTATTGAGCTAATCTCTTTAGGCGCTGATCGTAAAGAGGGTGGTAAAGATGAATCGAGTGATATTAAAATGAGTGAGTGTAAATAAGATGAATAATTTATTTTTGCCATCACTAAAGTTTTAGTGAGAGGAGTTTTTTTGGGGAGTTGTTCTCAAAAAAAGAAAAGGCTTAATAGAGGGGCTTTTTCTTTGGTAGAGTTACTAATTGTTGTTTTAATTATTGGCATTGTTTATACCCTTGCGGTTAGTAGTTTGCAATCGTTAAAAGATGATAAAATAAAACCAAATCTTTTAAATTTAAAAAACTACCTCTCCTCAATTTTACAAGAGAGTAGTGTAAAACTTATCTGTCTTGATAGATGTAGTGATTGTTCCATATATATCGATGGAAAACTAGATGAAGAGCTCTCAAATGAGTTTGATGATTTTTTAGATTCAAGTGTTGAGACTTATAGATATGATTTTAACTTGGGGATGATAAATCTTAAAAATAAAATTTATTATAATTCACAAAACAATGAAGAAGAGATCTGTTTTTCATACGAAGTAGATAAGAAAGGGGTAGGTGAGCAAGTGATAGTAAAGTATAAAGGTTATGTTTATGATTTTACACAATATTTTACTAACACTTTGCGCTACTCCTCTTTAGATGATGTGTTAGATGCTAAAGAGGAACAAGCTAGCAAGGTGCTTAAATGATTTTTAAGTATATCGGAATTGATGAAGCTGGTAAAAAAGTAAAACAAAAAATAGAAGCGCTTAGTTTAGAAGAAGCAAAACAAAGAGTTAAATCAACTGGAATTATTCTCCAAGAGATACAAGAAGATGAGATATCTTTGTTTGATAGTTTTAAGCTTTTTTCCAAATATAAAATTCCCTCAAAAGAGTTAGCATCACTATCTCGTGAACTCTCAATGTATATTCGCTCAGGTATAACAATAGTCTCAGCTATAAAGATAGTTAAAACTCACTATGAAACAAATAAAAAAATGAATCTATTTTTAACTACAATTAGTACACATTTAGATGAGGGGAAAGATCTTTATACAGCACTGAACACTCAAGAGATAGTAGAGCTTCCAAGTTTTTTTATAGAATCTATAAAAGTTAGTGAAAATGGGGGTATTTTAGATGAGGTACTCTTAGAGCTATCTCGCTTTTTAAAAGAACAAGACAACATAAACAAAGAGATAAAGGGAGCCTTTGCTTACCCATCCTTTATGGTAATAATCTCTTTAGTTATGATATCTTTTATGCTAGCGTATGTAGTTCCTGAAATTACAGGAATTTTTGATAGTTTAAATCAAGAATTACCACTCCCTACAGTTATTGTTATTGCTATGGGAGATTTTTTTAGTGCTAATTTTATAACTATGTTGATTGTAGTGGTTATTTTTGTATTTATATTTTTATTGCTTATGAAAAAAAGTTTTTCATTTGCATATTTTATCCATAAACAACTTTTAAGGTTACCTCTTTTTGGAGTGATTGCTGAAAAAAGTGAACTGGCAAGATTTTCTTATATAGCTTCTTTACTTATCCGTTCAGGTGTACCATTTGTTCAAACAATAAATCTAAGTGCAAATATTTTAAATAATTTAGTTTTAAAAGAGCTCTTTGAGGGTGCTTCAAAAAAAGTAGTTGAGGGGGAACTTCTCTCTAATGCTTTAAATAACTCCAAAATTAAGATAGATAATGCTTTTATCCAATCAATAGCTTTAGGTGAAGAGACCTCTCAACTTCAAAATGTGCTTACAAATACAAGTGAGCTTTATTTTGAAGAAAACCGCGATAAAATATCTATACTCCTTACTCTTTTAGAACCTGCTCTAATGCTTTTTGTTGGTGGGACAATAGGTTTCATAGTTGCTGCGATGTTGCTTCCAATTTTTTCAATGAGCATTAGTTAATAGATGCAAAATTTAAGAAAAAACGCTATAGCACTCCTTATGACTATGATGTTTATAATTGCGATAACTCTAAGTATTGGAATTGGTCTAAAGTATACTAATGATGCACAAGATACACTAAAAAAAGAGATTTTTTTAATTCAAACAAATGTAATTATAGAGGATATTCTAAATATTTTAAAAACCTCAAAAGAGTTAGGTATGATAAAATCAGAAATAGAACTATTTATATTTTTATCTAAAACTTCATTTATTCCAATAGAATATGCAGATATAAAAATAGCTTTAGAGTTAAGAAGTGCGAGATCAAAATTTAATCCTAACACTCTGTATGAATCAACCTCTACAAATCCAAATAAGCAAAGAGTGTTGGCACTAAAAGAGTATATGTCAAACAATATGGTAGATCCAACATATGTAGATATATTATTGGATGGTATGGGTGGAATAAAAGAAGACAATATCTATAATAGCGATATATTTAATGAAAAACCTAATTTATTTAGAGACTACATCACAAGTAGTGAGCATCTAAAAGAGTTTAATGATTTTTATACAAATAGTTTTTATGACAATTCCCTTTCAAAAATTAAATTTGAAGAAATTTTTTATTTTACAAAAGATAAAAATGTAAGCATTGATTTAAATTATGCATCTGCTGAAGTTTGGAAATTGATGCTTGGAATCAGTGATGAAGAGGCTAAAACTTTAACTCTATATGCTGGAGCTTACACTGATGAGAATCCTCCTTTGTTAGGAGATATACAAAATGAGATGTTAGAAAACTTTAAAACAAGTTATTTTGAGCCATATATAGATGTTAGACTAGAGATAATTCAAGATATGCTTAGTGCTAAAATAGTCTTTGAGTACGATATAGTAAAAAGAAAAGGGTATAATTTCCATTATGAAATTTAATCAAAATAGAAAAATAATCTTTTTAGACCCACATACAAGCATAACTATAGGTGATGAAAAGGTAGATATTATACTATCCCCATCACTTTACTGGGTAAAAAAAATTAAACTACCTGTGAAGTATATTCGTGATGCGAAAAAGCTTCTTGTAAGTTTGTTTGAAGATGTTTTGCCAGATGGAGATTATAGTTATAGTGTATATAAATCTGATGAATACTTTTTTATATTTGCTTATGAAGATAAAGTTATTTTAAACCTACTGGTTGATCGTGGTATAAGTTCTAGCAATATATACTCAATCCATTTTGCTCAAAGTGAGTTAGATAAGATTGATGGTGCTGTGAAAATAAATGAAAAACAAAGTATCTATGTAAAAGATTCCATTGTAACTTTAGTTCCATGTTGTTGGATAGAGGAAAAAGGAAACTTAGACCTTAAAAACATAAAACTCTCAAACAATACAATTACTTTACAACAGTTTGGGCATATAGTAGATAGGTCTAGTTTAAAAAAGATAGCTGCTATATTAGTTATTTTTATTATTTTAATTTTTAGTGAACTTTTTATTGTTAACTCAAATGTAAATAAAATTGAGATGCAAACACAGGAGCTTACTTCAAAATACAAATTAAAACCAACAATGTTTCAAAATAAAGCTGTTTTAAAAAAATATAAATCTATCCATGTTACTCAAACAAAATTTAGACAAGAGATGTCAAAAGCACTTAAGCAAAAAAACATTAAAACTATCACATACAAAAATAAGATATTGAGGGTTAGTTCATGAGGGTTATAAATCCTATATATATTGGCTTGTTGCTTATAAGCGTATTGGCAATAGGTATTTTTAGTTTAAACTCTGCAAAATCTGATTTAGTAGAGACAAAAAAAACTTTTTTAGAGACTTCAAAAGTTGCTATTGAACTTAGTGAGTTAAAAAAAGCTTATCAAAAAGATCAAGCTTCACAAAAAAATCTTAAAAAAATCTTATCTCAAAAAATATTAAGAGAAGCAAAGCTTAATGCAAAATTTAAGAAAAATTACCTCTCTTTGCAAAGTAAAGAGATGGATAAAAAAGCACTTAATTTTTTAATGAGTAAAATTTTAAATGGCACCTATAATGTTACAAGTATGAAGATAAAAAAACTAAATGAGTCAAAAGCTAGTTTTGAGATGGAGATAAAATGGTAATCTTTTTTCGCCCTCTTTTAAAATATATTGCATACACACTATTTTTTATACTAGCGTTGATCTATTTTACCCCTAAAATAGCATTTTTTTATCTACTAGAGGATAAACTTAACCCCTATGGTATTGTTATAAGTGATGAAAAACTTCAAGATAGTGGTCTATATCTCGATGTTAAAGATAGTGTTGTATTTGTCAAAGGGATTGAGAGTGCAAAGATTTCAGAGACAAAAATTAAAATATTTGGACTCTATAACAGTGTTAATTTAACAAATATTAAACTTTCACCAACTATCTCTTCATTAGTCCCTACAAATATTACTAAGGTATATATAACTTACTCTATATTTAATCCACTAAATATAAATATATATGCTAATGGTGAGTTTGGTAAGTTAGATGCTAGTTTTAATCTCATAAATTTTAATTTACACTTAAATTTAGAGGCTTCATCTCTTATGAAAAAAGATTTTAAATCAACTTTAAAAAATTTAAAGAGATTAGATACAGGGGGTTATAGTTATGATAAAACTTTCAAACTCTAAATATTTAAAAATATTTTTTAAATTACTTTTATTATTATTGATAGCAAAAAGTATCTCACTGATTCTTTTATTTTTACTCCCTAGTGATTCCAAAGAGTTAAGCATAGGAAATAACTATCAGCCAAAATACCAAAGGGTAGATTTTAATAATATGTTTTTTGATATAGTGGTAAAAAAAGAGTTTCAAACTACAAGTAAAAACGCCCCAAGTATTAAAAAAATGATTTTAAAAGGGTTATATGGAATTGGGGATTCAGGTTTTGTTATTGTTGCATTAAAGTCTTCTCCTAAAGATACTACAATTGTTGAAATTGGTGAAAAATATTCTGGATACACTTTGGTACAAATAGCAAATAAAAATGCTACATTTGAGAAAAATTCCAAAAAATATATAGTGTGGCTTGATATAGAGAATGAAAAAATTAGTAAAATTATAAAAACTATTAAGGATAAAGATAAAGTAAAACGCAAAGATGAGATTGTATTTCAAAAAGCTGTAACAAGAGATGATATATCTTTTTATTCTAAAAACCCTAAACAGATTTGGAAAGATATATCTATAATAGAGGTAAAAGAAAATGAAAAGATAAAAGGGTTTAAAGTTCTTAGAATAGATCCAAATTCTAAAATGGCAACTTTAGGGTTGCAAAAAGATGATTTAATTGTAAAAGCAAATAATGTGGCTTTAAAATCCTATAGAGATGCCTTAAATATATATTCAAAAATTAATACTATAGATATAATACAAATTGTAGTAATCCGTAATGGAATTGAGAAGGAGTTGGTGTATGAAATTAATTAAACTTTTGGTTATAAGTGTGTTTTTAGTTATAAGTTTAGATGCTAAACAGATAGTTAATGTAAATTTTTCAAATTTAGAGATAAAAGATTTTGTAAAATTAATATCTAAAATAACAAAGAAAAATATTTTAATAAATAATAAAATAAGTGGAACAGTAGATTTAATAAGTAATGCACCAATCTATGATACTGAATTAGTTGGTATATTGATATCTGTTTTAGAAGCAAAAGGGTATACGCTTATAGAGAATGGTTCAATATATGAAGTGGTGCGTTCAGTTGATGTTGCTAAGCGTAATGCTAAAGTTCTAAAGCAGGGTGCAAAAGCTTTTGGTTCACTTATGGTTACACAAAGTATAAAAATTCAAGGTGAAAATGTAGATATAGTAGCTGCAAAGATTCGTTATCTTATATCTAAGACTGCAAAACTTATGACTATGAAAGAATCAAATATGATTCTTATTACTGATTATCCAAAAAATATACAAACAATAAAAAAAGTTATAAAAGATATAGCAACAAACTCTAAAGCAATTGTAAAAGTTATCCCTATTGTTAATGTTGAAGCTAAAAAAATTCAAACAAAACTAGCAGCAATAGCAAAATTAATTTTTAATGAAAAAATACCAACTCAGACAGTAAATATTGTATTAGATGATAATACCAATAGTGTGATTCTTATAGGAAAAGAGCAAAATATCAAGAGACTTGAGAAATTAATTAAAACTCTTGATGTTGAATCAACAGCTAGTAATGGTGTAAAAATTTACTCATTAAAAAATTCTAATGCCCAATCAGTTTTAAAATCTTTAAATGCAATAATTTCAAAACAAACTTTTGCAGACCCAGCTATGAAACCAAGTGTTAGTGCAAGTGAAGAGATAAATGCGATTATTGCGGTTGGTGACCCAGTTGTACTAAAGGGTATCAAATTAATAATAGATGAATTAGACAAAGAAAAATTTCAAGTATATGTAAAAGCTAGAATAATAGAGATAAATAAAAAAAATAGTGAGAACTTAGGTATAAAGTATGGTTTTGATGGTGCAGCACTTACAAATAATGGGATATACTCTTTAGCAACTAATTTTGGTGGGGTTAGCCCTGTAGGTGGTGTTGTTAATCTATTGTCTGAACTTGATACTAGAGATATATCTAAAGGGTTTGCTCTTGGAGCCGCTATTGATTTTCTTGAGACAAATGGCGCTAGTAAAGCTATCTCAAATCCATCAATTCTTTGTGTAAATAATCAAGAATCATCAATATATGTTGGTAAAACTATATCTGTTTCCACCGGCACCACTACAGTTGCTGGTCAAACAAACGATAGTTATAAACGCGAAGATGTAGGGCTAACTCTTACAATTACACCAATGGTTTCATCATCTAAAAAAGTAACATTAAAAGTAGAAGCTATTTTAGAAAATGTTTTAGATGATGGAAGCAATAATGGGACAGGACAGCCAGTAACATCAAAACAAGAGATTAAAACACAAGCAATCCTTCGCCATGCAGAGAGTATTGTAATAGGTGGACTTGTAAAAAACTATGATCAAGAATCAGAATCTGGAATTCCATTTTTAAGTTCAATCCCTTTAATTGGAAGTTGGTTGTTTTCATCTACAACTACTACAAATGAAAATGATAATTTAGTAGTTATCTTAACCCCATATATTATCGATAAAAGTGAAAATTTATCACAATTACAAAAAGATTTAGGGATACTTGCTAATTTTCAAAAAGAGTATAATGAAAAAGTATTTAAGCGTATGGAAGAAAATGTCATAAAAACTAAAGTAGAAGTAAAAGAAGTTAATATTGAAGAAGATGAGTTTTAGATGTTAAAATTAGACCCACTTCATAACCTAAATTTAGAAGTTTATGAGCCCCAAGAGTTAAATACGGAGCTACTTAGAAAAAATTATCTTCTTTTTAGTGAAATAGAGGGAGAAGTTACAGCATTGTTGTCTGAGAGATATCTAGTTCAAGCAAGTAATTTTTACACAAAACTAGAGCAAACATATCCACTTAAGATGTTAGATGAGGATTCATTTGATCAACTATATAACCGCTTTTTAGAGCTTCGCACTGACAAAGCCATAGAGGTGATGCAAGAAAACAGTGAAGTGGAGGATGAAGATATATCTTTGGTTGATTTTTTGCGTGTTAGCTCTGATATATTAACGAGTGAAGAATCTGCTCCAATTATTAAGTTTGTTAACGCGCTGTTTTATCAGGCTGTTAAAAAGCGAGTGTCAGATATCCATATAGAAGTTGGTGAGTATAAAGGTGAAGTAAGATTTAGAATTGATGGGATGCTTTGTAAAAATGCAGAGTTAGATAAAAAAATACTAAATTTAATCATTAGTCGTATTAAGGTTATCTCAAATTTAGATATTAGTGAAAAAAGAATCCCCCAAGATGGACGCACACAGATAAAAATTTCAGGAGAGACACTTGATATTCGTGTCTCTATTTTACCAACCTTTTATGGGGAGCGTGTAGTTATGAGACTGCTTATGCAAAGCTCACAAATACCAAAAATAGATGAGTTAGGTTTTGATCTAGAGATGATTGATGAGGTTAAAAAGCTTCTTCGATCCTCTCATGGAATAATTTTAGTAACTGGACCAACAGGTAGTGGTAAGACAACCTCCCTTCACTCATTTTTAAGAGAGGTTGAATCAGGTGAAAAAAATCTAATAACAGTTGAAGACCCCGTTGAGTATAAATCAGATAATATCTCTCAAATTCAAGTAAATGAAAAAGTTGGTTTAACTTTTGCCTCTGCTTTACGCTCAATTCTTCGTCAAGATCCAGATGTTATAATGATTGGAGAGATTAGAGATGAGGAGACGGCCAGTATAGCAGTAAGATCAGCATTAACTGGTCATTTGGTTTTTTCAACACTACATACAAACTCAGCACCAGCAACAATATCAAGACTTGCAGATATGGGGATAGAACCATTTTTAATATCATCTTCACTTTTAGGAATTTTAGCTCAAAGGTTAGTTCGTGTTTTATGTGATAAATGCAAAGAAGAAGATGTTATAGCCGAAAATTTTGCACAAGATTATCAGCTGCCAAAAGATGCTTTAATTTATAAAGCAAAAGGGTGTCGTGAATGTAGTTATAGTGGTTATATTGGTCGTCGCTCAATTGGTGAGCTTTTAGTAATAACAGATAAAATTAAAGATCTATTAAAAACTACTACAGATGAGCATACAATTAAAAAAGCTCTAAAAGAGGATGGTTTAAAGACAATATCAAGTGAGTTAAATAAAATGATAATATCTGGAGAAACAACTCTTGATGAGGCTATAAGAATTGGCTTAGGTTCTTAAATGAGTGCCACTGAAATGACTTTTCGGAAACATTTTTTTAAAAAAAATATTTCATCAAGTCATTTCAGGGGTAAAAATATCTCTTGTAGTCGATCCAAGCGCAGCGCTTTTACCTTATTAGAGGTGATGATATCTGTTATGATAATATCGGTAGTTATCTTAGCACTTTTTGAGATGAGGGGTAACTCAAGTTTAGCGTTTTTACAAGTTGATAATAATTCCAAAGCAAATCAATATCTATCTTTTTTTATACAACAAAAAAATTTTGGATTTGAAAATAAACAAACTAATATGAAAAATTTAACTACAGAGTTTGATATAGATTTAGATTTAAGAAGGGAATTTTTAGATACAAAATTAGATATAAAATATATCAAATTAGAAACTATTGATATGAAAGATTATGATGAAGGAAGTGAAATGATTTTTGAAATTGGTTCTACAAATATCAAAATCAATAACACTTCAGCTTCAATTATGAGAGTAAGACTTCAATGATTTGCATAAGAAGTACCCCTAGCTCTATTTTGAGCTCCAGTAAACATTTTTCTGTGAAAAATATTCCTTACTCTCAAGCTAGGCGCAAAAAAGCTTTTACATTGGTTGAGTTACTTGTATCAATAATTATACTTTCTTTTTTAATGACAGCTCTATATAAAAGTTATGCTTCACTTAATATCTCCAATGTTATATATAAAAATAAAAGTAATAATATTAAAAGTATAGAGCTTAAAAGAAAAACAATTTACTTAGACATATCCTTAGCTATGCCAAAAAGTTTAGTTTATTTAGATAGAGATACAAAAGAAGATATTATTAGTTTCCAAACTACAAATTCAGTGCATAAAAGATTTAATCCATATGTGACTTATGTTGTAAGGGATTCTATACTTTATAGGCTGGAGTCATTAAAAAAGATTACTACCTATCCATTTGATTCATATATAGATGCTGATATTGATGAGTTAGGTGCTGTGGAAGAGTTTAAAATATATAAATCTAAGAGTAAAGAATATGAG
>JAMOMX010000200.1 GCA_027066935.1 Sulfurimonas sp.
GGGGATTAATTACTCTCAAATGAACTACGATACACTAGAAGATACAGATACACTCTCAAAAAGTTTACAAATAGACTACTATTATAAAAATTTCTCACTTCAAGCAAGTTCATCTTACTACAACTCTCAAAGTTCAACCTATAGCAATAGTGGAATGAACGACTCATTTTTAGGCGCTTATTATAAACTAAAACCTGTAAAAAACTTAACAATTCGCTTTGGAGGAGGTATTATACTTCCAACATACAATACAGACTTAAACAATAATAATAGTGATTTTACTACCTCACTAAGTCTTAGTTACACATTGAAAAAAGTCAATATTTTTGGTGGACTTAGCCATACATTAATAAATGATGATGATATTAGCACAGATGATACTTTAGTACTCTATCAAAATACTCTATCTCAAAATATTGGTATTGGTTTCTATCCAAGCTCAAAAAGTTATTTTAGTGTCGGATATACTGTTAGTGATAGTATCTATAAAGATGTAGAGGATATAGAAACTCTCTCTTTTAACACCTTTTACAATATTGATGCAAACTGGTTCGTTACTGCAAGCTATGCAAAAGGTTTAAGTGATACAGCGAGTGACAACTATCTCTCTTTGCGTCTTGGTTACTATTTTTAAGAGATTCTTAAAAATACTAACCCATTAAAAGGTAAATTAAGAAGAGATTAATAAGTTTACAAAAAAATAATTCTATTTCATATCAACTTATATTGATATATTAATATAAGTATGATATAATTCTACATAGAAATTAAATACAGGAACTAAAAATAAGAAATAAAAAAGTATTAATAATGTGTACTGGAAATAGTTGTAGAAGCATCATAGGTGAAGCACTTATTAATGCAAAATTTGATGGCATAAAGGCATATAGTTGTGGTGTAGCTCCAAGTGGAACTGTTAACCAAAATGCAAAAAAAATATTAGAGCAAAATGGTATTTGGGATGATAGTTATTATTCTAAACATTTAAATGAAGTGATAGATATAGAGTTTGATTTAGTTGTAACAGTTTGTGATCATGCAGATGAAACCTGCCCTATCTTTCCTACCCCTATAAATAAAATCCACGTAGGTTTTGAAGATCCTGTTACAAAAGAGTTTAATGCATTTATAGATATATACAAAGAGATTGAAAAGAGATTGCTTTTAGAGATAAAAAAAGCATTAAAATAGTTCTAAAAAAGGGATAAAGATGCAAAATAATAAAACTTTTGGTTTATGGAGTGCAGTATTTTTAGGAATTGGCTCAATGGTGGGGGCTGGTATATTTGTTCTGCTTGGTGAAGCAGGTGCGATTGCTGGAAATTTAGTATGGATCTCATTTATATTGGGTGGAATTATAGCTCTACTTAGTGGATATTCACTTGCAAAACTAGCTTCTGCATATCCTAGTCGTGGTGGTATTGTAGAGTACTTAGTACAATGCTATGGGGAGGGAGTGTTCTCAGGAGCAGTTGCAATACTTTTTTATCTTTCTGCGCTTGTTGCTCTTGCTATGGTAACTAAAACATTTGGTACTTATGCCTCTATGATGTTATCTTCACCTGATGGTGGAGATGCAAATATATTTTCCATAATGATACTTTTTATATTTGTTGCTATTAATTTAGTTGGTAGTACTTTGATTGCAAAAAGTGAGAATTTTATCGTCTTATTTAAACTTTCAATTATCATAATTTTTACAATTATTGTTTCATTTTATATCAATCCTGATTATTTAGCAATTAATCATTCTATACCTGTTTTAAATATTTTTTCATCTATCGCTTTGACTTTTTTTGCTTATGAAGGGTTTCGTGTTATTACCAATACTGCTGAAGATATGCAAAACCCCTCAAAACTTATGATGAAATCAATGTTGATAGCTATTGGCTTAGTGATGGTTTTGTATATTGCTGTAACATTTGCTGTTTTTGGAAACTTAAGCTTACCAGAGATTATAAAAGCTCAAGATTATGCACTTGCTGAGGCTGCTAAGCCAGTGTTTGGAGGAGTAGGTTTTACAATTATGGCTATTGCAGCACTTGTCTCTACATCCTCATCAATCAATGCCAACTTATATGCCATAACTAATGTAACTTACGATATGGCAAAACATGGAGAGCTACCTAAAATTTATAAACGTAATGTTTATCACTCCACCGAGGGATTGATTATCAGTGCTGTATTTATTACACTTTTAATTCTATTTTTTGATCTTCATGAGATAGCTGCTATTGGCTCAATATCTATGCTGTTTATCCATGCTTTAGTGCATATTGGTCATCTTTTAAAAAGAAAAACTACTGGAGCATCAGTAATTTTATTACTTTTAGCTATCTCTACAATGTTTGGTGCAATTATCCTTGCTTTACAATATACCTCTAAACATATTCCAAATGTTGGCTTTTATATAGCAGCAGGATTTATTTTAGCACTCTTAATTGAAGTTGGCTTACGATTGTTTACAAAAAGAGTTATAAAACAACAAACTATAAATACTAAAATAAAAAAATAAAATATGCTCTTAGCTAGTTGTATATTTCTTATAACCTTAACTTTTGTGATCTGGCAGCCAAAAGGGCTTCAAATTGGTACAACTGCTGTTGTTGGTGCAATAGTTGCATTTACCTTAGGGGTAGTTAGCATAAATGACCTTTTTATCGTTTGGGATATAGTTTGGGATGCAACTTTTGCTTTTATTGGAATAATTATTCTTTCTCTTGTTTTAGATCAAATAGGTTTTTTTGAGTGGTGTGCTTTAAAAATGGCTAAACTTTCCAAAGGGGATGGAAGATTGATGTTTATCTATTCTATCCTTTTAGGTGCATTAGTTTCAGCACTATTTGCTAATGATGGTGCAGCACTTATTTTAACCCCTATCTTACTAGCAAAGATGAAAATCTTAAAACTAAATGCAAAAACAATCTTGGCGTTTTTACTAGCTGGTGGGTTTATAAGTGATAGTGCGTCTTTACCTTTTGTATTTTCAAATCTTACAAATATTGTAACTGCAAACTATTTTAATATAGGATTTTTAGAGTATTTTACAAATATGTATATACCTTTTATTGTGAGTGTAATTATCACAATTGTTGTACTTTTGATTGTATTAAAAAAAGATATTCCAAAAACAGTAGATATTAATCTGCTTCAAGATGCCAATAGTGTCTTAAAAAATAAAACTCTATTTTACTTTTCTTGGATTTTTTTAGCTCTTCTTTTAGTGGGATATTTTATTGGTGATGCTTATGATATTCCAATCTCGGTATTTGCTCTTGGTGGAGGACTTATTTTTTTAATCATATCAACACTGTTTAAAACAGTAGAACCTCTCCATATCATTAAAAATGCACCTTGGCAAGTGGTGTGGTTCTCTTTAGGACTTTATATAGTTGTATATGGACTTAAAAATGCAGGACTAACAGAATATTTAACAACTTTTTTAATATATCTAAATGAACAAGGCAACCTAATAGCAGTAGTTGGAACTGGTTTTACAAGTGCTATACTAAGTGCTTTTATGAACAATATGCCAACCATTATGGTTATGGATATAGCTCTTAAAGATATAGCAAATGATTCGATGATATACGCAAATATTGTAGGGTGTAACTTGGGACCCAAAATGACACCATTTGGAAGTTTAGCAACACTTCTTTGGCTCCATACATTAAGTCAAAAAGGTGTTAAAATTGGATTTTGGCAATATAGCAAGTTTGGGTTAATTGTTACTCCACCGATACTTTTAGTTGTATTGTTGACACTAGTATAGGAGTAACAAAAAACCTTATTTTTTAGAGTTTAATCTTGATTGATACTCTTGAGTATGTTTACATACCGGGCAAACTTTTAAAGCTTTTTTTCCATAATGTACATGACCACAAACTTCACAAATCCATGATTCTTCATCATTATCACTTACAAACTCAGCATTATTTTCAAGTCTCTCTAAAAGCATTTTAAACATATTTTCATGTTCAACTTCAATTTTACCAATACCATCAAATAATTTTTTAGCTTCTTTATGACCTTCCTCTTTAGCAATTTCTGCAAAATTTGGATACATAGTTAGATTTTCATAAGATTCACCATCTATTGCCATTTGAAGATTTTCTTTTGTATCTCCAAAGCTATCCTCGCTATTATTAATCATTCTATTGTTTAATGATAATTCAAGTTTAGCATGAACTTTTTCATTATCGGCTGCTCTTTGAAAATGTTCAGCAATATCTCTATAGCCCTCTTTTTGAGCGACTTTAGCAAAATACTCATATTTGTTTCTTGCTTGTGATTCTCCAGCGAATGCTTTCATTAAATTTACAGAAGTTAAACTCTCTGTTATCATCTGCATAGATTCACCACAACAATGAAGCTCTCCGCCACCAACATTTTGTACTTCTACTACATTGCCGCATTTATTACATCTATACGATTCATATTGTCTCATTTTAAATCCTTTTTAGTTTATTGGATAATTTTTTTCCACAAGAGAATTATGTCATAATAAAACTTAAAGGGAAATTATTGTTTTTAATAATTAATATCTTAAATTAAGTTTAGTATATATAAAAATTTTATACAATGCGAATTAAATAAGGGCTAGATTTAAAATAGGAATAAAACCAATGAACCACATAGTTGAACTGCAAAATCATAATTTAAAGGTAACTCCTCAAAGATTAGAGATAGTAGATATATTATATAAAAATGGACATATTAATGTTGATGATTTATACAAATCTTTACAAAATAAATTTCCATCTTTGTCACTTGCAACAATATACAAAAATATAAATAGAATGTGTGAACAGTTATTTTTAAGTGAAGTAAAAATACCATATCAAAAAAATGTTTATGAATTAACAAAAAAAGAGCACTATCATGTTATTTGCTCAAAATGTAATGCAATTATGGATGTCGATTTAGATATATCAAATATATTAAACCAAGCAAAATCTATAAGTAATTATAGTATAAACAATAGTTCAATAGTTTTAAATGGTCTTTGCCCAAAATGTATAAGCTAAGAAAGAGCTCATCAGATAGAGACTTTGCCTCTTGCTTTAAGGGTTTCTAAAAGGTGGTTTAGTCTATTTAAGTTAAATCTCCAAAAATGCTCTTTATCAAAATCTTCATCATTTTTTACAAGCTCAAAAAGTTCAGTTCTCGTTAAATCGTTATTTTTGCTTTTTATTATCTTTAAGATAATAGCTTCAAGTTCTTCTTGTGATTCTTTTGTTTTATCATCATCTTTTAGTGCTTTATTTGGTAAAAAAGCATAAACTTTATACATACTAACACTTAATAAAATTACGAAAAATATCATCATCCAAGTTGAAAAATCAAAATCCATAAAACACCTTTTGTTTTTTTTGAATTATACTATATTAGTAGATAATTTAGATAAAATTACGACATGAATGACAAAATATTTACAAAACCAATAAAAAAACAATTTGAATTTGATGAAGAGGTAGCTGCCGTATTTGATGATATGTTAAGTAGAAGTGTCCCTTTTTATGAACAAAGTCAAGATATTACAAAGTATTTCGCTCTTAAAGCTTTAGAAGATGGTGGACTAATGTATGATTTAGGTTGCTCAACTGCATCCTTACTAATAAATGTAAAAAGAGAGTTAGGGAGTGATGCTAAGCTTATTGGGCTTGACAACTCAGAGGCGATGCTTGAGCAAGCTAGAAAAAAAGCTTTGGCTTTTGGTGCTGAAATAGAACTAAAAAATGCAGATATTCTTGAATATGACTATGAAGAAGCAGATGTTTTTGTAAGTAACTATACTTTACAGTTTATCCGTCCACTTGTTCGTGAAGAGCTTGTTAAAAAAATAGCATCATCATTAAAAAAAGAGGGTCTGTTTATATTTAGCGAAAAAGTAATCTCTCATCACTCAAAACTAAACAAAGATTTAATAGAACACTATTATGATTTTAAAAAGAAACAGGGTTATAGTGAGTATGAAATCTCTCAAAAAAGGGAAGCATTAGAAAACATTTTAGTACCTTATAGTGAAGATGAAAATATTAAAATGGCATTAAATTCTGGATTTTCTCACTGCGAAGCGATTTTTCGTTGGGCTAACTTTGCTACATTTATAGCTATTAGGTAATGCGGTAGTACCCTTGTCTCTTTTTCAACTCCAGTGAACATTTTTCCTTGCGTTGGAGACAAGGGCATTACCAAACATTACCTTTTGGTTTTTCCTTTTCCTCTTCAAAAAGCTCACCAATAGCTTTATATGTAACTATATCATCATCTCCACATTTTTTATGGTAATAACCCTGCATATCATAATACTCTTTACACTCTGAATAGTATTTAGTCGAGATTCCATGTTTGTTTACACATCCGCTGAAGTTTAAAGCTATAACAATAGGTATTAGGAGTAATAAAATTCTTTTCATGTTAATACAGAGAGCAAATATCATACCTTAAAGCTTTTTGTTGTTTTACAAAACTGAGTTAAAAAACACTCTTCACATTTTGGATTTTTAGCTTTACATATATAACGACCAAAAAGTACCATCCCTTGATGTAGTGCATGAAGGTTATTTTTAAACTTTTTTACAAGTGTAGCTTCTGTAGCTGTTGCAGTTTTGTCATCACTTAAACCTAAGCGGTGAGATACTCGAAAAACATGTGTATCAACAGCCATTAAGTTTGCTCCTGTATATTCTATTAATACAACATTTGCAGTTTTTTGTCCAACTCCACCTAAAGTTTGCAAATCTTTCTCATTCATAGGAATTTCGCCATCATAAACCTCTACTACTCTTTTTGCCATTGCTAAAAGATTTTTGGCTTTATTATTAAAGAACGAGCAGGAATTTATGAATTTTTTAACATCATCTATATTTGCTTGACTCATAGCATATGGGGTTGGATATGCTTCAAATAGAGCTGGAGTTATAACATTTACACGCTTATCGGTGCATTGAGCTGAGAGAGCTACTGCTACTACAAGTTCATAAGCATTTTTATAATCTAGTTCAGTTACAGCATCACTGTATTTGTCTATAAATAATTGATGAATTGCTTTAATTTCTACTTTTGTGGCTTTTTTCATGTGAAATTATATCTTGTTTATTAACGGTTAATATAAAAGTACTAAAATTTATCTATCTAAAAAAATAGGGTTATATATGAAATTAATAACAAAAGTTATATCATCACTTGCTATCGTCACAACACTAGTAACTGCAAACACACTTGTAACAGTAAATGGAAAAGCGATAACTCAACAGGATGTTGAAACAGAGTTAATGCAAGCAACTCAAGGTAGGTTTAATCAAGTTCCACAAGAAAAACAACAACAACTAAGATTACAGGTTTTAGAGCAACTTGTAGCAAAAGAGTTAATTTATGGTGATGCTGTAAAAACTAATGTTATGGATTCAAAAGAGTTCAAAGAGGAGTATGCAAAAGTTCAAGAGAGAATAAAAAAAGAACTAGCTATCCAAGTTTGGCAAAAACACCAATTAGATAAGGTAAAAGTATCATCAATAGAGTTAAAAAAATATTATGATGAAAACAAAGCTGAATTTAATGAAAAAGAGTCAGTTCATGCTAGACATATATTAGTTACAGACGAAAATGAAGCTAAAAAACTACAAACTCAACTAAGCTCTTTAAAAGGAGATGCTCTTAAATCTAAATTTATCGAACTTGCAAAAGCTCACTCAACTGGACCTAGTGGTGTTGAGGGTGGAGATTTAGGTTATTTTCCTCAAGGTCAAATGGTACCAGAATTTGATAAAGAAGTTTTTTCTATGAAAATTGGTAGTGTTAGTAACCCTGTTAAAACTCAATTTGGATACCATCTAATCTATTTAGAAGATAAAAGAGCACCTAAAACAAGATCATTTACAGAAGTAAAATCATTTATAGAACAACGTCTTCAAATGGAAAAATTCAAATCTGTTATGCAAAAAAAGATGCTTGCACTTAAAGATAAAGCAACAATACAACAATAATGACTCCAACTCCCATCTCTAGCATAACTTTAGATGGTCGGGAGTTCCTTGTAAAGCGCGATGATTTAGTAGACAAGTATCTAACTGGGAATAAATTTCGCAAACTTCATCCACTTTTAGTAACTCCAAATCAAACATTTAATAAAATTATCTCTTATGGTGGAACTCAATCAAACGCTATGCTCTCAATTTCAGCTATGTGTAAACAAAAAGGTTGGGAATATATTTATTACTCAAAAAAGATATCTAAAACACAAGAAGAAAAAAATAGTGGAAACTTATATTTGGCAAAAATGTTAGGTATGAAACATATTCAAATTCCACATTCTAAGTACAGAGATGTTATAGATGAATTACAGTTTAATCTTGATGAAAAAACATTTTTAATAGATCAGGGCGGAGCAATTGTAGCTGCAAAAGATGGCTTAGATATATTGGCTATGGAGATTCGTGAACAAAGACCCAATGTAAAAGCTTTAGCTACACCATCTGGAACAGGGACTACAGCTTTGTTTTTAGCTTTGGCTTTACCTGAATATATAGTATACACTACACCATGTGTAGGTGATGTTAATTATCTGAAAAAGCAGATGTCAACTTTGGCAACCATTCCTGAAAATTTGGTCATTTTAAAACCAAAGAAAAAATACCACTTTGCAAAGCCATATTTAAATTTTTTAGATATATATAAAAAAACTCTATTAAGCGGGATTGAATTTGATATTATCTATGCTCCTGGGATGTGGGAATGTTTAGTAGAACAAACAGATGAAAAGATTATGTATATCCATAGTGGAGGAGTTAGTGGAAATGAAAGTATGCTTGAGAGGTATAAGATATTATACCAAAACCCATGAAGTATTTTTGATCTTATGCTTTAGATTTTCACTTTAGCATAAAATGATTAAGTTATGAAACTTAATTTTAAATTACCGTGTTTTTTTATGTATGTATTAGTGTAATTGTAAGATTTATGCTAAACTTTAGAATTATATTTAATATTATATAAGGAAACTGTTTAGATGGATTTTACAAAAGCTATTGAGATATCTGAAAATATTTTTTGGATAGGGATGTACATAGAAAACGATCCGTTTCAATGTCATCCATATTTTATTAAAAACGGAGATGAGTCAATTTTAATTGACCCTGGTTCTATGCTGGAGTTTGATGCTGTAGTAAAAAAAGTATCATCTATATCTTCATTTAAAAATGTAAAATATATTATTCTGCAACATCAAGATCCAGACCTTTGTGCTTCAGTAGCAAATATAGAAAAATTGATTGATCGTCAAGATCTAAAAATTATAACACACAGTAGAATGTCTTTGCTAATCAAACACTATAATGTCACATCCCCATTTCTTGAGATTGATAAAATAGGTTTTAACTTGGCTACACCATCAGGGTTAAAGCTTGAATTTTTAACAACACCTTATTGTCATTCTCCAGGTGCTTTTGTTACATATGAACCAAAAAATAAAGTTTTATTTTCAAGTGACCTTTTTGGTGGTTTATCAGAATCATGGGATTTTTTCGCAAATGAAAATTATTTTGATAATATTAAGGCGTTTCATTCTGAATATATGCCTAGTAAAGATATACTTAATTATGCTCTTACAAAAATACAAAAGCTTGATATCAACCTAATAGCCCCACAACATGGCTCTATTATAGAAAAAAAATATATCTTTTCATTAATTAAAAAAATGAAAGAACTTGAATGTGGTATTTACATTGAGCGTAAATATCATGAAGAGCTTGTATTGATTAAAGAAAATAAAGATTTTTTAAATACCGTTATAGAATCTAATAATAGTGCAATTATTGCAATTGATAATGATCAATTAGTGCAGATATTTAATAGATCAGCACAAGAGATGTTTGGTTATTCAAAAGAAGAGATGCTTGGTAAAGACACACTAAATAAAATAATCCCTCCAAATTACTGGAAAAAACATAGATTAGCTGTAAAAAATTATATATTATCAAACAAAAGTACAGGTATTTTAGGTGGGTTACATAACTTACACGGTATAAGAAAAAATGGTGAAGAGTTTCCAATTCAAATAGGTTTTGGTGTTACACATATAGAAAATAAAACCGTAATAGTAGCAAATATTTTAGATATGACTACAGAAGAGGAACAAAATAATAAACTAAAAGAACAAAAATTATTTTTGCAAAATGTAATAGATGGAATTAGTGATAAAATAAGAGTGTTAAATATAGATTATAGTGTAGGGTTGATGAACCGTGCTGCAAAAGAAGACCTAAAAACAAGTAAATGTTATAATAAGAAAAATCCAAAATGTTATGAGCTTTTTTTTGACAAAGATGCTCCTTGTGAAGAGTCAAGTCGCCTCTGTTCATTAAAAAGTGTTCTTGCATCAAAAAAAGCTGAAAAATTTATTCAAAAGTATGTAGATTTAGATAATAAAGAACATTTTATAGAACTAATGTCAACTCCTTTAAAAGATGCTAATGGAGATATATACGCAATAATTGAAGTGGCACATGATATAACATCTCATTTAAATTTACAAAAAAAATTGCAAAAACAAAATAATGCTTTAGCACATCAAGCAAATCATGATGCACTTACAAACCTTCCAAATAGAGTGCTATTTTTTGATCGTCTTGAGCAGTCCATTAAAGATGCTAAGCGTGAGAAAAATATGATAGCTATTTTATTTCTTGATTTAGACCATTTTAAAGAGATAAATGATTCACTTGGACATGCTGTTGGAGATACTTTGCTTAAAGAAGTTTCTTATAGATTAAAAAGTGCTATGCGTGAAGCAGATACAATAGCTCGTTTAGGTGGTGATGAGTTTGCTACTATTATAAATTCTATAAATAATATTGAAAGTGTTGTAGAGATTGCAAATAAAATATTGATGCTTTTTCAAGATGCAATAATTGTAAATGAACATGAACTCTATATAACTTGCAGTATAGGAATTAGTATATACCCAAATGATGGTAATGATCCACAAATACTACTCCGTGATGCAGATTCTGCTATGTATAAAGCAAAAAATGAGGGTAGAAACAGTTATCAGTTTTATACATCAGATATGACTGAGCGTGCATTAGAGAGAATTTCAATGGAGACAAACTTGCGAAAAGCAATAGAAAATGATGAATTAGTTGTTCATTATCAACCTCAATTTAATGTATGTAAAAATAAACTACTTGGTATGGAAGCTCTAGTTCGATGGCAAAACCCTAAAATTGGTTTAATCCAACCGGATAGATTCATACCTCTTGCCGAGGAGATAGGACTGGTTGTTTTTATAGATAGGTGGGTTATGGAAGTTGCTATGAAACAGGTTGTATTATGGAAAAAAAATGGATTAAAAACAGGTCGTATGGCATTAAATGTATCTATGAAAAATTTTCAAGCAAAAGATTTTATTGAAAAATTTTGTGAATTACTTGTAAAAACAAAATGTACTCCAGAGAATATAGAATTAGAAATAACAGAGAGCAATATTATGCAAAATCCTGAAAAAGCTATAGTATTACTTCAAAAATTGAAAGATATGGGTGTAAAACTTGCTGTAGATGACTTTGGAACAGGTTATTCATCTCTTGCTTATCTTAAACGATTACCTATAGACAAATTAAAGATTGATCGTTCATTTATTTTGGGTTCACCAAATAATGATGAAGATTTCACTATCGCTAAGATGATAATATCAATGTCAAAAAGCCTAAAGTTAGATGTTATAGCTGAGGGTGTTGAAACAGATGGGCAAAAAAAGTTTTTAATGCAAAATGGGTGTATAAGTGTTCAAGGATATCTTTTTGGACTTCCCGTACCTGCAAAAGATATGCAAAATATATTAAAAAAATATACAAATGCTCATACTTAGACCTAAGCATGACTGATATAGACTAATATAGCTTGACAAAGATAGACTCAACTTGATATAATGTCTTTAAATAAGAGAGCATAACAATAAACCATCCTATAAAGAATAGCTTAAACGGAAACTAAACTTTATAGACATCAAAATATTGTTTCATTATTTGAGTATTTTGTAAAAATACTCAAATGATCAAATAAAAAAAGTAATACATTACTGG
>JAMOMX010000201.1 GCA_027066935.1 Sulfurimonas sp.
TTACTTATTTTTATAATTGAGTATATCTATATTTAATCATTCTTTTGATAGAATCCATATAATTATATTTTTTAACAAGGTTTTATATGTTTGGTATGGGTTTTACCGAAATACTTATTATTGCTGTTATAGCTATTATTTTTTTAGGTCCAGATAAACTTCCAACAGCAATGGTTGAGATTGCTAAATTTTTTAGAAATGCTAAAAAAACTATAGGTACAGTAAAAGATTCAATAGAAGAAGAGATAAATATAAAAGATATTAAACAAGATGCACTTGCTTATAAAAAAGAACTTTTAGATGTTTCAAATGAATTAAAAAAGACAACAGATTCTTCACAAATAAACTCTAAACTTACTGAAATTGGGGATGGTATCATTAATGATATAAAAGATGAAGATATATCCAAAGAGAGTATAACTCAAGAAGAGGTTACTTTTAAAAAGAAAGAAAGTAAAAATAAGAAAGAAGAAAAAGTAAAAGACACTTCTAAGAAAGATGGCTCATAATATGTTTGATGACTTAAGACCGCACCTAGTTGAACTTAGAAAAAGACTATCAATTTCTGCTGGTAGTTTGATAGTTATGTTTTTTGTCATGTTTTACTTTCATGAAGCTATACTTACTTGGATGATTGAACCTTTAAATCAAGCACTAACTGAAGTTGGCAAAAAATCAGTACATGCAGCAGATGGAATGGTAACAACAAATCAAGTTGGAGGCGCATTTTTTGTAGCATTAAAAGTTTCATTTTTTGCAGCAATTTTAGGTGCACTACCAATAATTCTCGCACAAATTTGGCTTTTTATTGCTCCTGGTCTTTATGCTAATGAGAAAAAAATGATCGTTCCTTTTGTTGTTGGAGGGACAGTTATGTTTGCCGTAGGGGTTCTTTTTGCATATTATGTTGTTACTCCATTTGGGTTTGATTTTTTAATCACTTTTGGTAGTTTTAAATTTACCCCTCTTATAAATATTGAAGATTATGTTGGTTTTTTTACAAAAATTATGTTTGGATTTGGAATAGCTTTTGAGTTGCCTATTTTTGCTTATTTTTTAGCACTTCTTGGTATGGTAAATGATAAACAGATGATAAGTTTTTTCAAATATGCTGTTATTTTAATTTTTATTATTGCTGCACTTTTAACTCCACCAGATGTTTTAACTCAACTTCTTATGGCTGGCCCACTTATTATCCTTTATGGTTTTTCTATTTTAATTGTTAAAGTAGTTAATCCAGCTGCCAAAGATGATGAAGTGGTTGAAGTAACAAAAGAGAGTCCAATTGAATCCAACACAAGTTCAGAATCTGATTTGCTCAAAGAGCAAAAACAAGATTAATAGACAATCAAAGAATTAAATTTGCCAAGTTCAAAAGAATTCCTAACCTCAAGCTATGACTTTACACTACCAAACGAACTCATAGCTACTCATCCAGCAAATCCAAGAGATAGTGCAAAACTTCTTGTATATAATTCTAAAACAGGTAAAATAACTCATACCCATTTTTACAATTTAGAAAAATTTATTCCAAAAAACTGTGCTTTAATTTTTAATGATACAAAAGTAATAAAAGCAAGACTTCATGGTAAAAAAGCAAGTGGTGGAAAAATTGAACTCTTAATAAATAGAGCATTAAATGCTTTTGATATAAATGTATATATTCGTGGAAAAGTAAAAGTTAATACAGAGATATTTTTTAAAGACAACCTTGTTGCAAAAATTATAAAACTAGAAGATGATGGAAGTCGTATTGTTGAGTTTTCAATATCAAAAAACAAGCTTAGATTTGAGGATTTATTGCCTATCATTGACAAAATCGGTCATGTCCCACTTCCACCATATATAAATAGAGCTGATGATAAATCAGATGAAGATGAATACCAAAGTGTATTTGCAAAAGAGGAGGGTGCGGTAGCTGCTCCAACAGCTTCTTTACATTTTACAAGTGAGCAACATAGAAGAATTTGCAATAATTTTAAGTATGCATATGTCACTTTGCATGTTGGAAGCGGTACATTTAAACCTGTAGATGTTGAGGTTATAACAGATCATCCTATGCATTCAGAATATTATGATATCTCTATGGAAGCAAAAAAAATATTAGATTCAGATATCTCTATTTTAAGTATTGGCACAACTTCAACAAGGACTATAGAGTTTTATATCAAGCATGGAAAAATTCAAAGAGGTGAAGCAAATCTTTTTTTACATCCAAACAATAAACCAAGCCGAGTAAATCATCTTCTTACAAATTTTCATCTACCAAAATCTACACTTTTAATGTTAGTAGCTTCATTTATAGGTATTGAAAAAACACAAGAACTTTATGCAGAGGCTATAAAAAACAGATATCGTTTTTACTCTTATGGCGATGCAATGTTAATTATTTAAATCTTAGTATTATCTATATCAATACCATTATCTTCAAGTGTGTATATCAAGTCCGTTGTATCAAGTTTCTCAAAATTATCTATCATAATTTTTTTTAAATAATTTTTTTCTGCGTCTTTTGCCCTTCGTAAGCTAGAAGCAAAAATTCCTTTGTTGTTAACAATCAAAGATGTAATA
>JAMOMX010000202.1 GCA_027066935.1 Sulfurimonas sp.
TTTAGATACTAACTCCTCCAAACTACTCTTAACTAATAAAATATTTTCTTGCTTTTGTTCCTCTTTGAACTTAAACATAACTATGTGTACTATCATTTTTTTCCTTATCAGTTTTTTAGTAAGTAAGTGCGGTTTACGCACTTGAGCCTTCCGCTGAGGAAAACTTAGTGTTAACGTAGATAAATGGACTTGTTCATTTATCGTTTTAATGAATGATGCCTTTCCAAAAAAATTCGGCTATTAGGACAATTAGTCCTATCCCGATTAGATTTAAAAAAACACCGTATCTTGCCATATTTTTTATACTAACAACCCCACTACTCATAGCAATCGCATTTGGTGCTGTAGCGATTGGCAACATGAAAGCGTAACTTGCACAAACAGTAGCTACCATCATAAAGAGTGTTGTATTTATCCCACTTTGTTCTGCTACTGAATATATTACAGGTAACATTATTGATATAAGTGCTGTATTTGAAGTTATCTCAGTTGTAAAAGTTATGAGTGAAGCTACTGCTAAAAGTAACAATATAGGTGCTAAATCAGTCATAGACAACAAATAAGAAGCAAATTCATCAGCTAAACCTGTATGTGAGAATGCTTTTGCAATAGAAAATCCAGCTCCAAATAAAAACATAATACGATAAGGAATTTTTCCTTTATCTTGCATCCAATCAAGAATATTAAACGGTGGAGCAAAAAGCAACAAACCAAATCCAAGCAATATTCCAGCTTCACTTAATCCTAGCCCATCCCAATACGGTTTTAACGGAGCATTTAATAAAAGAAGTGTTATTAATCCACAAATGACATATAAAACTTTTTTCTGATTAGCATCTAGTGGTTGGTTGTTTTTAATTATCTCTATTGGTATCTCTTTTACACCAATACTTAGTAGTGAAGCTACTACAAAAAACATCATAAAAACCAAAGGTGCTACCATCATCATCCATTGTAAAAATGGGATTAATTCCATCCCTTTATCTTGCATAATTCCAAGCAAAATCAGATTTGGAGGTGTACCAATAGGTGTCAATATTCCACCCACACTAGCACCATAAGCGATAGCTAGTGCAAATCTCATTTTCAATTTTGGATTATCAGTTAAAAATAGTGCTATAGATATTAACAAAAGAGTAGTTGTTGTGTTTGAAAGAACTGAACTTAACATCCCTGCTGTAATTACTAAAGAGAAGATTATACCTTTTGAAGTAGCCGGAAATATTGCCAACATCTTATCCGCAATCCAAGTATGCAAATTTGTTTTCTCAACCGCAATAGCGAGCATAAAACCACCTAAAAACAAATAGATAATAGGATGAGAGTAGTTTATAGTTGTTGCTTTTGTCTCTAAAATAGAAAAGGCTGGAAAAAGGATGATAGGCAATAATGAAACAACACCTAATGGCAACCCCTCATTTGTCCACAATGTTACCAACAAAGCGATTGAGCCAAGAAGTGCTGATTGTGTCATTGTAAATATATTTATTGAAATTGCAAATACTGCAGCACCGATAAAAATGGCGATAAATATTTTAATAAACTGATCTTTATAAATTGACAACTGTTTTTTCCTTGTGTTTATCTTGTAATGCAACTACCATTAGATTTTACTTACAACCCCTAGCTTGCAAGTAAATCTTTTAAAGATTGTTGTGGATTTTTTCCCTCTAACATCTCATAAACTTCTTTAGCAATTGGTAGATAAAGGTTTTTTTGTTTTGAGATCTCTTTTAGAGCGTATGCTGTACCAATTCCCTCAGCTACTTCACCTAAATCTTTTAGTATTCTCTTCTGTGATTTTCCTTGTGATATCCCAAGTCCTACACGAAAGTTTCTACTCATGGGAGATGAAGCTGTTAAAAACAGGTCTCCAGCACCACCAAGACCACTAAATGTTTCCTTTTTTGCTCCAAAAGCTACTCCAAATCTTTGCATCTCTACTAAACCACGAGATATTAAGGCCGCTGCCGCATTTTTTCCAAGACTTAAACCCTCACATATGCCAGCTGCTATTGCTATTACATTTTTATACGCACCGGCTACCTCTGCGCCAACCACATCAGTTGAAGTATATGTTTTTATAAATGATGGGAAAAGTGAAGCTATATCAGATGATAACTCTTTATTTAATGAGTTAATTACCAAAGCAGTTGGTAAAGATTTTATAACCTCTGATGCAAACGATGGACCTGATAAAAAGGCTATATTTGTATCTGGGACATAACTTTTATATATCTCATTTAAAAAACGACCAGTTGATGCTTCTATACCTTTTGATGCTACTAAAATTTTTTGTCCACTATAAACAAAATTTTTTTCTAACCATGATGATAGATGTTGAGCTGGTATTGTAATTATCAAATACTCACATTTTAATATCTCTGCTAATGAAACAAAATTTTTCAGATCTCTTGGAGTCCTAGAGGTAATAAAAACTTCATTTTTTTCACTAAGCGCAAATGCTAAAGCTGAACCCCACTTACCAGCCCCTATTACACCTATTTTATTCACATCTACTCCCTATTATTTTTTCAAAATTAATTATATCTTTTTCATACCCAACTACTATAAATATATCACCATTTTTAATTGGATGATGTTTGGCTTTTGCTGAATATATAAACTCTGTAAAATCATTTTCACCAACCACTGAAACAACAATTATACCGTGCTCCTTGCTCCAATCTATCTCTGCTGGATATTTCTCTTTAAATAGATGATAATTTTCTACTTTAATTTGTGCTATTTGCAAATCACTTTGTTCATACAAAATACTATGCAAAACCTCTGTAACTATTGGTTTTTCTAACATCTCAACTATCACATTTGCTGTTGTTTGAGTAAGAGGCACAACCCTTGATGCACCAGCTAATTTTAGTTTTGTGGCACTCTCTTTATCCTTAGCTAGTGCTATAATACTTAAATCTTTAAAACTGTCTCTTAAAGATATGGTTAAAAAAATATTTTCTGCCATATCCTCTAGTGTGCAAAAAGCTACACACTCATCTATGTTTATTTTTTCCTCTATTTCATCCCAATTGTCTGTTAAATCAAAAGAAGATACTTCATATGTTGTATTTTTTTTATCAACAACACTTGTATTTTCTTCTAATTTAAATATATGTATATTTTTATAACTTGATGTAATATTTTTAACTATCTCAAAAGCATATTCGTTATATCCAAATACCAAGGCATTTTTATGTTTCATCTTGTGCCCTTTTTATGTAAATAATTATTAAAATCTTTAATAAATTGTATATTTCCTATTATAAGTAAAAGATCACCATTTTTTAATTCAGTACTATCAGCTGGATTAAATAAAAATTTAGCCTCTTGTTTTTTATAGATTCCAAGCAAGATAATTCTATATTTTTTATTTTGAATCTCACCAATAGATTTAAAACTACTAAGTACCCTTGCGTTTATAACCATCTCCTGAATATCTATACCATTTAAATTTGAGCGAAAAGCATGAATAGCCTCAAATGCAACTGGCTGACCAATAAACTCTTTTGCGATCATTCCAACTAACTCTTTTTCAAATATTAGCTCATTTACTCCAGCAAATTTTAATTTATTTCTACTTGTTTCATTCATTAATACTGAAAGAATAAATATATCTTTATTAAAAGAGCGCACAGTTAGAGCTGTATATACATTTTCTACATCACTATGGCTTAAACAAAGAATTGCTTTAACCTGAGTTCCCATTTTAATACGAAGTTTTTTATAACTATCTATACTGCCAGGGGGATAGTTTAGGGCAGTAAACCCATCTTTTATAGCTAAATTTACCATATCTTTATGCTCATCTAAAATAATAACTTTAAAACTTTTGCTAAGTTTTTTTGCTACCTCTTTTGCTACGCTACCATATCCACAAATAAGATAAAACTCTTTTAACTTTGAGACATCATCTATGATTTTCATATCTTTTATCTCATCTAATTTTTCAGTAAATGCTGTAACAATAAGAGAAGTTGTAAATGAAAAAACAGCAATACCAGCAACAATAACAAATATTGCCACTACCCTTCCCTCTTGTGTTACAGGGGTGATATCTCCAAAACCAACAGTTGAAATTGTCACAATTGACCAATATATTGCTTCAAAAAGTGTAGTTATAGAAGAATCAGGATGATTTGCCTCCATCACATAAATTAAAACAGATGAAACAAAAATGATGATAGATGCAAAAATTAAAAGAGTAAAAAACTCAAATTTTTTTGCTGCTATTACAGATGTAAAAGTTTGAATACTTTTTGCATATCTAAAAAGTTTAAAAACTCTAAAAAGTATAAATAAGCGGAGTAGTCTTAAGTGATGGAAAAATGGGATAATTGCCAATAGGTCGATGATAGCTTTAACAGAGGTGATATATTTAAATTTAACCCTAAGTATCTCTTTTAAAGGGCGAAAAAAATGAAATTTTTCTCCAAGCATAGCATCATGTTCACTTTGCTCAATAATAATTTTTGTTACACTGCTGCTTATCCAAAGTCTTAACATATACTCTATAAAGAAGATAATAGAGATTACATAGTTATTAAAAAATAAAAGGGAATCATCTACCTGCGATTTTACCTCTCTTAACAATATAATTACACTTGAAAATATAAGCATAATCATAAATATATCAAAATATTTTTTATATTTATAGTTAGGATTTTCTAATAGATTATAAAAAAAATGCTTAGTTTTTGCATATTTTTTAGATGTATTAATTGAATATGCAATATTTACTAACAGATTTTTAAGCAAAACTTCTTATCCTAGTTTTGCTTTTAAAATTTCATTTACAACTTGAGGATTTGCACTACCTTTAGAGGCTTTCATAACTTGACCAACAAAGAAACCAAAAAGTTTTTCTTTACCACCTTTATACTGCTCTACTTTTTGAGGGTTAGCATCTATAATCTCGTTACACATAACCTCTAAAGCTCCCATATCTGTTACTTGTTTTAACCCAAGTGAATCAATTACACCATCAACATCTAAGTTCTCACTCATTAACTTATCAAGAACCTCTTTTGCAGCTTTTGCGCTTATGGTTTTATCTTCAATACGCTTAACTAAAAAACCAAGTTTTTGAGCATCTACTGGTGAATTAGTTATATTTATATCACCTTTTAAACGACCTTGAAGTTCTACTGTTAACCAAGTTATTGCATTTTTAGCACTAATTTCTTGCTCCATCATCTCCTCAAAAAAATGTGCCATCTCTATAGATGAAGTTATAACATTTGCGTTGTATTCATTCATGCCATAATCTTTTACAAATCTATTACGTTTAGCATCTGGAAGTTCTGGAATTTTTGAGTATAGCTCCATCATATCATCAGGAACTACTGCTTTTAGTAGGTCTGGCTCTGGAAAGTAACGATAATCTGCAGCTTCCTCTTTACCACGCATAGAACGAGTTTCTTGCTTAATTTGATCAAAAAGCCGAGTTTCTTGAGATACTTCTTGCTCATAAACACCATCTTCCCAAGCTTCACTTTGGCGAGAGACCTCTATCTCTATCGCTTTTTGGATAAATTTAAAAGAGTTGATATTTTTCACTTCTACTCGTGTATAGAGTTTTTCATCCCCCTTAGGACGGATAGAAACATTTACATCAACGCGAAATGAACCCTCTTGCATATTTGCATCACCTATATCTAAATAGCGAATTATTGAATGAAGTTTTTTAAGATATAAAATAGCCTCTTGTGCACTTCTCATATCTGGCTGAGAAACTATCTCTAAAAGTGGTGTCCCCGCACGATTTAAATCAACTTTTGAGATATCGCCATCATGAATATTTTTACCAGCATCAGCCTCAATATGAGCAAAACCAATACGAATAGTTTTATGAGTACCATCCTCAAAGTCAATATCTAAAGTACCATTTTGTATAATTGGTGTATAAAACTGTGTAATTTGATATGCCGATGGAGAATCAGGATAAAAGTATGACTTACGGTCAAAATAAGAGGTACTATTAACAGTAGCTCCAATAGCAGTACCTAACATTACCGCTTTATGCAAAACTTCCTTATTTAGGACTGGCAAGGCACCGGGCAGTGCTAAACAGGTTGGGCAAGTATTTACATTTTGTTTATGATTAAAGCTCGTTGGACACGAGCAAAAAAGTTTAGTTTTTGTGTTTAGTTGTACATGAACTTCAAGACCAATAACTACTTCAAACATAGATTTCCTTAGATAAATAAATAATATGACCTTTATTTTATCTAATTATTCCTTTAAATTCGGTTTTATAGATTTAGAACTATCTTTTTATATCAAAGAATCTCTTTAACGCGTCCCACTTCTCTACTCATAAGACGAACTTTTATACCATGAGGGTGAGTTGCACTAGAAGTTAAAATATCTCGTACTATTCCATAAGTAAGTATGTTACTAGATTGGTCTTGCTTTAACACTATTGCTACATTTTTACCACTAATTATGTTTTTTCTAATTTTTGGGTCTAACATTAGTTTTGTCTCGCATAGATATCTTCTAAAAGTTTAGTTTGTTTTTTAGCTTCAGCAAGTTTTTGTCTATTTACTGCAAATGTATCAAGAGCTAAAATCATAAAAAGTGATGTAACTATAAAAAGCAGGGTTAAAAAAACTGAGGTGCTTAAACCTAAAAATAAAAAGGTTTTAAATGTAATTAAAGCACCAAAAATAACTATAGCCCATGATGCTCCAAGTAAAAAACTTATAATTTTATCAAATTTATCTTGAAGCATATGAAATAATTTCGTTAGTGATCTTCCATAACAACTGCACCAGTTAGGTACACATATGTTAACATCATAAAGATGAAAGCTTGTAAGAATGCCATGAAAGTAAGAAGTGCAAATGGGATCATTGGAAGGATCCAAGGAGCAAGCATCAAGATTACCATCAAGAACATATCATCACCTTTTACATTTCCAAAAAGACGGAAAGATAAAGATATAAGTCTTGAGAAGTGAGATACTATCTCAATTGGAAACATTAACCAGTATAACCACCAAACAGGACCTAAGAAGTGTTTAAAGTATTTTATAACACCGTTACGGCGAATACCCTCAAAGTTATAGTAAATAAATACAACTAAAGCTAAAGTAAAAGCAAACTCTAAAAATGCTGTTGGAGCTTCAAAACCTGGAACAATACCAATAAGGTTAGCAATACAAACAAAAAGACCAATAGTAGCTACAAGAGGAAGATAACGACGAGCTTCAGTTTTACCCATAGTATCAGTACCCATTTGTAAAACACCAGATATATATGCTTCCATTACATTTTGAGTTCCAGTTGGAACTTGCTTTAAGTTTCTCATTGCCATCTTTACAAGAACTAGTGCAATACCAGCAGCAAGTAACATGTGAAACATATATATAACATTTTTATAAGCTTCTGGGTCTGCATGATGAGACACTCCAAAAGCAGCCCCTATAAAGGTAAACAGTTCAGGCATAAAAACACTCCATTTAAATTAATGTTGCAATTGTAGTCAAACTTTTGTTAAAGGGTCTTTAATCCTATATAAAACTGCATATAAAAGTGGGACATAGACAAGATTTAGCAAAGTTGCCCATGCAATTCCATAACCTAAAGATATTGCCATCGGTTGGAGTATTACCGCTTGTCCAGAAGCAAAAAAGATTAGAGTTGACAAACCTAATACTGTAGTAATAGATGTTAATAATATTGGTCTTAATCTAGTTTTTGCTAACTTTATTAATTCCTCTATATTTTTAGCTTTTTTAATAAAATTAACCATTATTAAGCCATCATTTACAACCACTCCTGAGAGCCCTACTATACCTATCATCCCTGGCATTGTAAGATTTATTCCCATTATCAAATGACCTAAATATACACCCATCAAAACTAATGGAATAGTACTAATAACAATTAGTGGTTTTTTAATTGAATCAAAGAGCCAAACTAAAGTGATAAAAATTAAAAAGATTGCAATTAAAGCTGATTGCATCATCTCTCTTTTGTTTTTTGCATTCTCTTTTTCTTCACCTTTAATATCAACAATAAAACCATCATCTTCTAGCTTTTTAAATACACCTTGCATCCTAGCAATTATTTCCGAAGATGTAATGATATTTTTGTCTATTGATGCAAAAACACTCCTAATACGGATACCGTCCTCTTTTTTTAGTTTTACAAAATCTTGTTTGTAGATAAAATCACATATATCACTAAGTGCTACAAACTGGTTTGTTGATGGAACTTGCAACTCAACTGTATCAATAGAGGATATCATCTCATTTATATTACTCTCTATTTTAATACGCACTAACCCACTCTCATCAAACATTTTTCCGTATTCACCCTTTAGATAGTATGAGCGAAGCTCAGTTGATATCATCTGCTCATTAAATCCCAACTCTTGACCATATCTGTTTACACGAAGTTTTAACTCTCTTTCACCAATATTTGCATCATTTGCAATATTTGTAACACCTTTTATTTTCGATAGCTCTTCACCAACATAATCTATCGCTTCAATAATATTTTTATTGTTTTTAGAACTAAGACTAATCTCAATATCGTGCGCTATTATTCCAGCTCCTGGCACTTTAACAACTATCTCTTCAAATAGCTTCCCATTTTCATCTTTTAATTCTCTAAATGGTTTTACTATAATATCTATCTCTTTAGCTATTGTTTTAGCAGCGCGTTCACGTATAAGAATATCTCCATCATAATCAAGAGAGAGAAGTGGACTAATATATTTATCAAATAGATTTGATGGTGCGCGTTCATGTAAATCAATAAATATATGAAACATATTTTCACCAGTATCTATATGGTTTTTTGCATTCATTTTAAAACCAATAACACCAGTTATAGATGATTTATCTTCATCAGACATATTTTTTAAAAGCTCTTTTTCTAATGCAGCAACAATCTTTTCTGTACCTTTTAGTTCATTATTTACATTTACATTTCCATATACATGAATCTGTGTGTTATCAAAATCTGGAAAAAGCTGAAATTTTGAGTTTTTTATTAAAATCACTGTAACAAAAAGTATTGATGTAACAATCACTACTAAAGAGATTATTTTCTTTTTAAATACAAAGCGTAATGTTTTTTCATGCCAAGAATAGAGCTTATTCCATATATTTGTTGTGTAATTATTTGATTTTTTTACTCTTAAAAAATCATGTGCATGTAGTGGTAAAAAATAAAAAGCTTCAAAAAGTGATGATAACAATAAAACAGAAATCATTATGGGAATTATTTTTATAAACATCCCCATATCTCCACTCAAAAGTAACATTGGCAAAAATGCAAATACTGTCGTTAATGTAGCTGTTAATACTGCTGGAAACATCTCCATCGCACCAACAATTGCGGCTTCTCTACGCTCCATCCCCTCTTCCATATGCCTGTATATATTTTCAGCTACTACTATAGCTTCATCGACCAGCATACCAAGGGCTATTAGAGCTCCAAGCAAGGAGAGCATATTTATACTATCCCCCATTAACTCTGTAACAATTAAACCTATCATAAAACTTACAGGGATACCTATAGCTACAACTATAGCGATTCCACGATCAACAAAAACCAACATAGCTATAAAAACCAACATCAAACCAAATGCTATGTTTGAGAACACTACATTTAGACGGTTTTTTATCCAAATAGACGTATCAGAATATATCTCATACTTAATACCTGCATTTTCTTGTGTTGATACTTTTAGTATCTCTCTTATCTGTTTTGCAAGTTCTATTGAGTTTCCAGTTTTTGCTTTTGTAATATTTAAAGCTACATTTTTTTGACCATTAAAGTGTGAAATTTCTGCACCATCACTTAATTCAAACGATACATCAGTTATATCTCCAACTCTAACTCTCACATCCCCAATATTGATAATAGTATTTTCTAAATCTTCTTTAGTTTTTTCACCATTATATGTAGATATATAAAGATGTGCGCCTTTTTCTTTGATTGTACCTATTGGAAAGATTGAGCTTAAATCTTTTAATGCTAAAACAACTAACTTTGGTTTAAGATCGTATGCTTGAATTTTTTGTTTATTTAATTTTACAACCAACTCTTCATCAGCATCTCCACGAATACTAATTTCACTTAAATCTTTTAATACGCTTAGTTTAGTTTTTAACTCTTCTGCCTTAGCTAAGAGTACCCTTTTATCAACATCACCAGCTAAAGCAATTTGAACCAATGGATAAGTTCGTAGTTTGATTTTTGCAATTGGCTCAGCCATATCTGATGGTAGATCTTTTTTAGCTGCACTAATTATGTCTTTTACTTCATTTAAAACCATAATATTGTCTGAATTTGGTTTAATATCAGCTCTTATAAAAAATGAACCATTTTTTATAATTGTTTTAACAACATCAAGTTCATCTATATTTTGCAAATCATCTTCAATTGTTTTAACAACCATCTTGTCTAAAACATCTGCTGAAGTACCTGCATATCCACCATTAACATTAATTTTATCCATATTTATTGGTGGAAAAATCTCTTTTGGAATATTTATATATGCAAATATTGACAACACTACTATAAATGTAAGTAAAATATGATTTAACAACGGCTTGTCAATAGCAAACTCTAAAAATCGTCTTAACATCAATATATCCCTTAAAAAATAGTATCTAGTACTTGATTTTTATATTTTATTGCTTCCACTGAAGCACCTATCACTTTGTTTTCTTCTTTTAAAGTATCGTACTCTGATTTTAATTTTGATATCTCTCTACTTTTGAAATAGATTTGTTGTGTTATGTAAACTTTTGGAAACAAGACAATCATAACCATACTAAGAATTAATATTACATAGATAAAATACTGCAAATCAAGTTTTTTTTGAGGTGCTAATATTTCTCTGGTCTCATCTAAGAGTATATCTTTAGAATTCATTTGTTTTCATCTCAAACACTCTAAGTTTTGCACTTCTGCTTCGCGGATTTTGTTTAAGTTCATCTTCTGAAGCAATTATAGGTTTTTTTGTCAAAATTTTACCTAGTGAGTGGTTGTTACCACAAACACAACGCATAATTTGTGGGGGACATATACACGAAGTCGCCCAAGAATTAAATGTTTTTTTTACTATCCTGTCTTCAAGTGAATGAAAAGATATAATAGCAATTTTTGCATTCTCAAACGATGCTTCTTTTAAGGCTTGAAGTAAGTTTTTCAACTCGCCCAACTCATCATTTACCTCAATACGAATAGCCTGCATAAGCAAAGTAGCTGGATGAATTTTTTTACCTTTTGGCATATGAGGTTTAACACATTCACCTAATTTTTTTGCAGATGTAAATGGTCTGTTTGCAACAATTACAGATGCTATTTTTTTATAGTTTCTCAGTTCACCAAAATCAAGTAAAACTCTCTCTAATTCCGATGTTGAGTAGTTGTTTACAACCTCACTTGCAGTTAAAGGTGAGTCTTTATCCATTCGCATATCAAGGTTATCACTCTCATAAGAAAAACCACGATCTTTTTGATCTAGCTGAAGTGAACTTACACCAATATCTGCAAGGACTAGTTTAATATTTTTAGAATTGTATTTTTCTAAAATATCTTTTATTATATGTGAAAATCTACCTTTTTTAATATCTACTCTATCTTTAAAAGGCTCAAGTCTTTTAGTGCTAAACTCTATAGCTGTAATATCTTGATCTATCCCAATAAGTTTAATATTTGGATTTGCTTTACAAATCATAGACGAGTGACCAGCATAACCCATAGTACAATCAATAATTATTCCATCATCAATATCACTAGTTAACTCTAAAATTTCTCTATATAAAACTGGAATATGTGGAATATCTGACACTATAACTCTTTAATTAATTTTTATGGATTATACATCAAGTAAGCTAACAAACTTATTCTTCTAAAACTAGACTGTAGATATTTATTTTTTAAACCTTTCAGCATCTAACAATAGTTATGAAAATGATATAATGCTGAAATTATAAATACTTAGGATATATACAAATATGCAATTCACCCTAGACGCTACTTCAAAAAATGCCCGTGCTTGTACCATTATAACTGCACACTCAA
>JAMOMX010000203.1 GCA_027066935.1 Sulfurimonas sp.
AAACTGAAGTGCCGTTTTTTATTCAATAGTGTCCGGATGTTCTCCGGCATTACTGTCCGATTTAAAATGGCACTAGTGTCCGAACTGAATCGGCATCGGTGTCCGATTTGCTCCGTTTTTTGCAGATTTTTGATATTTAGCTTTTAATTTGCCAAAAATATCAACTTCACCGATATTTAAAGGTATTACATCTAAATAATCTTTTATAAATGAGATACCTGTTTTGAAAAGCTTTATACTGTTATTTGAAATTTTATAACTATGAAGTCCATATGATAACTCATATAGTGTAATTATTGAAATACTAACTGTATCATCTTCTGTTAATGACAAAAGATGATTTTTGACACTTGTTTTATATAGAGAATTTGGATCAGCTAAATACGAAATTATGTTTGTGTCAAGTAGATAATGTTTTCCCATTTTTAAACATTAATGATGAAATTATCTCTAGCTTTTTTACGACTACCTTTAATCTGATTGATGATTTCAGGTGTAAATGTACCATCCATTTTATCGGCAAATTCAGCCCATTTTGTTCTTGATTTATTGTTTACTATTTTTTTATTAGGTATAACTTCAACCTCAAAATGAAACTTTTGCATTACAATATTTTTTATCTCTTCTACTGCACCTAAATCATCTGTTTTTATTTGTAAAGTTGTCACAATAAACCTTTTTTAAAATTAATATATTTATATTATATCATATTTGTGAAACCAAATAGAAAAAAGTTTAAAATTTTGGGATATTAAAGAAGAAGATATAGCTGTAATACATTACGAACTTGTTTCATTGATATTTTTATTCAATAGTGTCCGGATGTTCTCCGGCACCACTGTCCGATTTAAAACGGCACTAGTGTCCGATTTGCTCCGTTTTTTGCACTTTATCGTCTGATCGTTTTAGCTTATCCCAACTACAAGGATCATACTCCATAGCCATTTCTGAACCATATTTTTTTAAAAGCGATAGAAAGATATCTACAGTAGGAGAAAAAACTTTTTCTAATAATGAACTCTGAATCTGAGTTTTGAATTACCGTGAGAACTTGACATATTGAGTAGGGCAGACAAGAGTATTGTTTTATGGTATAATCAACACAAAAAAAACAAATAGGAGGTAAAATCATGCAAACTATACGACTTGATATTAGCAATGACATGTACGATAAAGTGATAGCAATTCTAGAAAATTTACCTAGAAATAAAGTCAAACTACAACTTGAAAAAAAAGAGGTAAAATCTAGCAAAAAAAAGAACTCTTTAGTTGATTTTTTTCAATCTTCACCTTTGGTAGATGAAATTTCACTAAAAAGAGAAAAAGAAGCTTACAAAGGTAGAATTGAGTTTTGAGATATTTGCTTGATATAAATATCATCTCTGAGTTTATATCTAAAAAACCAAATCAAAAAGTCTTGGTCGTGTAATACCTGTCGCTGATTCACTTATAGCTTCATCATGTGTTACTAAAGATATGGCTCTGATAACAAGAAATATAAAAGACTTTTACCATTTTGATATAGAGATAATTAATCCATTTGTATAGTGTAAAAAACTAAAGTTCAATGATTGTTGAAATTTAGTAGTAAAGTAAAATTTTATCTATTTGCCAAATACTCCTTTAACTCTCTTTCTAGTTCCTCTCTAAGTTCTATCGGAGAGATGACTCTTATATGTGGTAGCCATTTTTTGATAAGTGGTTTTATCTCTTCAAACTGAGTAACTTTATAGGCGAATATCAATGAGCCGTCTTCTTTTTGCTCTTTTATCTTTTGCGAGAGTAGGTGTTTTTTTGCTTTAAAATATCTTGCTTTTTTATTATCTATCTCTACTATGATTTCGATAAGAGTTTCTTTGTAGTTTTTTGTATATTTTGCTAAGGGGGTTTGCATCTCTTTGATAAAGCTAACTATCTCTTGGTTGTGGTGAAAAGTTTCGCTTTGTGGCTTGGCTTCTTTTAGTTTGGAAATTCTAAATATCGAAAAGAGAAACTTCTCATCAATTACTTCACTTGCAAGATAGAAGTTTTCATCCATAAAGAGTATCTTGTACGGCTTGATAGTGTAGATTTTATCACACCCATAAAGTATCTTTAGCTTTTTTCTGTGGTATATTGCTTCTTCAAGAGATTTATATATCTCATCTGTATCGGTTTTATTCTCTAGCGGTTTGTTTTTAAAAGCATAAATTTTCTCTTTTTCTCTCATCTTACTCTCAAGAAGCCTTTTGTCTGACTCCTCAATGTTTAGGTTTTCAAAAAAATTGCTATGTTGTGAAATACTAAAGGCTTGAACCACGATAGATAGTGTTCTCTCATCTAAAAAATTGTCAAAAAAACTCTTAGTTATTGCTTTGTAGCATCCACTTTCACCACCACGAACTAACTCAAAAGAGTTTGGAAATATCTCTTTGATGATATGCAAATCTCGCTGAATAGTCTTTTCACTCTTGCTATCCCAGAGATGCTCATTTTGTAGATGTTTGATGCAGACGATTTTGCCATTGTTAAATCTTTTTAGTAGTTCTAAGACTCTAACTGTTTGGTTAGTCATGA
>JAMOMX010000204.1 GCA_027066935.1 Sulfurimonas sp.
TATTCAAGGAGAGGATATGGGTTGCCCCTCTCGTTTATTAGTTGAATATAAAGATAAAATAGGCTCAAGCATAAAGGTTTCTGGCGAGACTAGACATATTGAGTAAAAATGCTAACAAAACAGAGTAACCAATACATTGCCGTTAGGTAATGTATTGGCTATCTTCAGTCGTTATCTTACTAATTCAAAATCAGCTATTTTTTTTCAAAAAAAGAAGTAAAAAAGAGAGAACAAAAAGAATGAGTGAATATGTATTATCTGCATTTATTTTTGGATTAACTGCTGGATTTAAACCAGGACCTTTGGGAATTGTAGTCATTCAACAGACTTTAGCTCATGGATTAAAATATGGTATCAGAGCTAGTCTTGCACCAATTATAACGGATGGACCAATAATATTTGTAGCATTAGCTATACTTACACAATTTAAAGATATTACACTATTTGTCGGAATATTAAGCTTTTTCGGAGGTATATATTTGCTATGGCTTTCTCTAAAAATACTAAAACTAAAAGAGATTAATGTTTCAAAATCATTAGAAACTCCTACATCACTTGCAACTGCAATCAAAGTCAATTTACTAAGTCCTAATCCTTATCTATTTTGGTTTACAGTAGGAGGAGCTTATCTTGCTCGTGGAAATAAAACAGAATCTATGGTGTTTGTTGCTGTAGCCATTGGAACCTTGGTTTTGTCAAAAATGGTAGTAGCTTGGGTTGCATCTAATTTTCGAGAATTTTTGGATAGTAGAGCATATTTGTGGGTTATGTATATACTGGGTGGATTGCTTTCAATATTTGGTTTTATGTTGTTAAATCAAAGTTATAATATTTTTTTTAAATAAAAAGTTTGAATATGTCTATTTTCAAAATGGGTAAAATTATAATTTTGGAGTTTATATGAAAAATATAATTGCATCAATTAGTCTTTTAGCTTTAGTGGGTTGTGGTGACGGAACAGATTCATCCCTTCAAGAAACGAAGGAAAGCCCTTCTCTTAAAGGTGTTTTTTACAATACTAATGAAAAACTTGGTGGCAACTGGATAGGAAACCTAAATACCATTGACGATAATGTTACAGGTAATTTTAATGCTACTCAGTTTGATACAGCAAAAACGATACTCTGTGGAGCTGGTGAGTTTAAGACTAAAATATTAAATGGTAAAATGAATAGCCAATTTATATCTAATGATATAGATGAAGGTTGTACTTTTGATAAAGGAGGCATTATTAAATTTGACGCTACAGTAAATAATCAATTGAGTCATATTATCGGAAATTATGATACACATAATTCAAATGGTTCATCTTTTGCAGAAGGTGGTGGTTTATTTGAAATGTGGAATGAATCTAATAAACCACAAATGAAAAAATATAAAGGTACCTTTACAAATATTCAAATTAATCAAGATGGAACAGTTGAAATTGATATTGCAAAAGGTGAAAAATTAGTTTATGGAACTATTAATTTTACAGAAGAGCCAGGAGCTTCTAAACTATGTGGGGCTGGTCAGTTTACTGGAATTATTGAAAATGATAAAATAACTTTTGCATTTGAATCTGATGACAAAGACCAAGGCTGTGGTTTTGAAAGAGGTAATCATTTTGAAATTTCGGCTGACTATATTAATAACCAAACAACCATTTTAGGAGACTATAGTATAGGTAATGTAAAACTTGGACATTTTAGTGTCGATCTAAAGTAAAGGATTGTATATAACTCTGAACTTCCTTAATGTGAAAATAAGTTCAGATATAACAAGACAGAGGGGGTGCGGACTGAACACCCACTAGTTACTCGGCGCATCAGCGCTAGGCAACAAGAGGGAGAATCGAGCAGCTTCCAAAAAACTCTTAGATAAAGAAGGAAGAATTATTGCTTAAAACTTTTTTATTTACTATAACAATACTTCTAACCTTTTCAGGATGTAGCAATATAAATAAAGCAAAAGTTTTACTCCCTCCAACTTGGATAGGCATGAAAGAAATTTCTACAAAAGTTTATGTTAATCAAGATATGAATATCACACAACAAAAAAAGTTACTCAAGCTCATTCCTGAAGCCAAAAAATATGTTTCAGATGTTTGGGGTAAAGTTACATCAAAACCTACTATTTATGCTTGTTCTACAAAAGAGTTTGCAAAATCTTTAGGTATTGGAGCGAGAGCATATCAGTTTAACAACCACCTAGTTTTATCTCCAAAAGCAATAACAAAAGAATTAATAGCTCATGAATACTCTCATGCAGAACTATATAAGAGAATTGGTGGTTTTTGGACTTGGAGAAAAATTCCTAGTTGGTTTGATGAAGGCTTGGCAGTATTGGTAAGTCATGAGCCTAGGCATGATGAGAGAGCTTGGAAAAAGATAGTAGATAATAATATATCATATCCATCACTAAATGAACTTGTTACTTTAAAACAATGGAATGAAGCAACACACAAATACAATGAAAATATAAACAAAAATGATATAGTAGTAACTTATGCAGTAGCAGGTCATGAAGTAGAAAAATGGTATAAAGAAGTGGAAGAAAAAGGGCTA
>JAMOMX010000205.1 GCA_027066935.1 Sulfurimonas sp.
AAAACCCAAAAGATATTGGTGGACTTAGTGGGGCTGTACTAAAAGAGAAAAGTTTTGAAATTTTTGAAGCTATTGCAAAGGAACTTTTTGGAAAAACTATTCTCATCTCAGTTGGTGGAATTGATTCAGCAGAGGAAGTATATAGACGTATAAAAGCTGGAGCATCATTAGTACAAATTTTAAGCGGTTTAGTTTTTCATGGTCCAGATATGATTATGAATATAAATAAAAAGCTCATAGAGCTTATAAAAGCTGATGGGTATACTAACATTACTCAAGCTATTGGCGCAGACAGAAAATGATGAAACTACTTTTCACAATCACACTATTTATAGGAACTTTAATGGCAACAACATTACTACCAAAATATGAAACAAAAACTTTAAAAAATGGACTACAAATTATTGTAATCCCACTTCAAAACAATACAAATGTAATAAGCACAGATATATTTTACAAAGTTGGAAGTAGAAATGAGGTTATGGGAAAAACTGGAATAGCACATATGTTAGAACATATGAATTTCAAATCAACTAAAAACCTAGATGCTGGAGAGTTTGATAAAGAGGTTAAGAGTATTGGTGGAGTTAATAACGCTTCAACTAGTTTTGACTACACCCATTACTACATCAAATCAAGTGCAGATAATCTAGATAAATCTTTAGAACTTTACTCAGAACTTATGCAAAACCTAAACTTAAAAGATGAAGAGTTTCAGCCTGAGCGTGATGTTGTAGCAGAAGAGCGTAGATGGCGTACAGAAAATAATCCAATTGGTTATTTATATTTTGCGATGTTTAATAACTCTTATGTATATCATCCATACCATTGGACACCTATTGGTTTTATGAATGATATTCAAACTTGGAGTATTGATGATATAAAAGATTTTCATAAAAAATACTACCAACCAAAAAATGCTATTTTAATGGTTACTGGTGATGTTAAAGCCAAAGATGTATTTGAAAAAGCGCAAAAAGAGTTTGAAGATATTCAAAATAATATAGAGATACCAGAAGTATTGGCAATAGAGCCTGAACAAGATGGTGCAAAACGTATCATGATAAAAAGAGATAGCCAAGTTGAGATTGTAGCTATAACTTTTCATATACCAAATTTTCAACATATCGACCAAGTTGCACTAAGTGCAATTAGCGAAATTTTATACTCAGGTAAAAGTTCAAGACTTTATAAAACTCTTGTCAACGAAAAACATATGGTAAATCAAGTTTATGCGTATAATATGCAAAACACTGACCCTGGTTTATTTATATTTTTGGCATCTTGTAATCCTGGTGTAAAAGCTGAAGAGGTAGAAGTTGAATTAATAAAGCAGATTGAACTACTAAAAAAAGAAGATGTAACACAAGCAGAATTAGATAAAATAAAGATAAATACAAAAGCTGACTTTATCTATTCACTTGAGAGTTCAGCATCTATAGCATCTTTATTTGGAGGGTATATAGTTCGTGGAGATTTGACCCCACTAGAAACTTATGAAAAAAATATTAACAACTTAACACCTACAAAAATTAAAAATATCGCTATAAAATACTTTAACTTTGATAAATCAACTACGCTTATTTTAAAAAAAGATTAATATGAAAAAAATAATTATTTTACTATTCTTATTTATAGTATTTAATGGATGCGTTTATCAAAATAGTACAGGTCTCGGTAATGTTGGGGTTGATAGAAAACAACTTTTTTTAGTCTCTTCTGATGTTATGAAAGAGGGGGCTATTGATGCATATGCTAAAGTACTCCAAGAAGCTAAGAAAAAAAACACTTTAAATAAAAACAAAAAGATGTTATCACGCTTAAGAGTAATAGCAAAAAGACTCATTAAACATACTTATATATTTAGAAAAGATGCCTTAAAATGGAATTGGAAAGTAAACTTAATAACATCAGACAACTTAAACGCTTGGTGTATGCCTGGTGGTAAAATAGTATTTTATACTGGAATTATTGATAAGTTAAATCTTAATAATGATGAAATTGCTGCCATTATGGGACATGAAATAGCTCATGCACTAAGAGAACACTCAAGAGAAAGAAGTTCACAAGGTATGCTTACTCAAAGTGCACTCGGAGTTACAAAAGAGCTATTTGGAATCAACTCTCAAACTATTGATTTGGCATCTTGGGTAACAAACATAACCATTTTACTTCCAAACAATCGCCAACAAGAGACAGAATCAGATCGTATGGGAGTAGAATTATCAGCTAGAGCAGGATATGACCCTTATGCTGCTGTAAATGTTTGGAAAAAGATGAAAAAATTATCTGGTAAAAATTCACCTGAATTTTTAAGCACACATCCATCACATGACACACGAATAGATGATTTAAAAACTTATGCAAAGCGCGTTGAAAATTTATATAAAAATGCAAGCAATTAAATCAAGTTCAAGGTGACGAAAGAGACAAGCTTAGACCAATTTTCATTAAAATTATCTAATCCCTACTAAATCAATCAAGTTACTTGACATCATTAATAATTTAGCATATAATACGCTTAAGATTTAATCTTGAGTAAATCTATAGACATAGTATACATGGAGAAAAAGATGTATGAAAAACCTTATAGAAGCGTTGTAAAAACTATCTCATGGAGAGCTGTTGGTACGCTTGACACAATAATTATTTCATATTTTATCACAGGTAGCTTAGGTATGGCTGCTTCTATTGGTGCAATAGAACTTGTTACAAAGATGATACTTTACTATTTTCATGAGAGAGCTTGGAACAAATCAACTTTTGGAATAGTTAAAAAAGAACCAGATTATCAAATATAGGAAGATGATATGAATACAGATGATTTAAATCAAAAATTTAAAAATTCTACTTCGCAAGAAGTATTAGAATATTTTTTAAATAAGTACGGTGCAAAAGCAGCATTATCAAGCAGTTTTGGAGTAGAAGATCAGGTATTAACACATATGATGCTCTCAATAGATAAAGACGCAAATATATTTACACTAGATACTGGTAGATTACATCCACAAACTTATAGTGTTATGGATGCAACAAACTTAAAGTATAGTGTTAAAGTAAATGTTTTTTTTCCAAATACAAAGAGTGTAGAAAAACTTTATCAAGATCAAGGAATTAATGGCTTTTATGAATCTATTGAAAATAGAAAAACTTGTTGTTTTGTTAGAAAAATAGAGCCCCTCCAAAGAGCATTATCTGAGCTTGATGTTTGGATAACAGGACTTCGTGCATCTCAGAGTGTAACAAGAGAAGATTTGAATTTAATTGAATATGATGAAATAAACAAAGTTATAAAAATAAATCCTTTGCTTGAGTGGAGTGAAGAAAAAGTTTGGGATTTTGTAAAAAAACATAAAGTTCCATATAACTCGCTTCATGATGAAGGGTTTCCAAGTATTGGATGTGCACCTTGTACTAGAGCAGTTGAAGCAGGTGCTGATGTTAGAAGTGGAAGATGGTGGTGGGAAAACCCAGAACATAAAGAGTGTGGTTTGCACATAAAATAAAGGAGAAGTATTTATGGAAATAAGTAAAGATAGATTAACACATCTAAAACAGCTTGAAGCTGAATCAATGCACATTATGAGAGAGGTTATAGCAGAATTTTCAAACCCTGCAATGCTTTATAGTGTAGGAAAAGATAGCTCAGTGATGCTTCATGTTCTTCAAAAAGCATTTTATCCAGCTTCCCCTCCTATCCCTTTAGTCCATGTAGATACAAAATGGAAATTTAAAGAGATGATAGAGTTTCGTGATAAAAGAGCTAAAGAGGTTGGAATGGAGCTTATAGTTTATAGTAACCAAGAAGGGATAAAGAAAAATATATCTCCGTTTGAACATGGTTCTGCTATGCATACAGATATTATGAAAACTGAGGGTCTTAAGCAAATGCTAAATATTCAAAAGTTTGATGCAGTGTTTGGTGGAGCAAGAAGAGATGAAGAAAAATCTCGTGCAAAAGAGCGTATCTATTCATTTCGTGATGAAAATCATAGATGGGATCCAAAAAACCAAAGACCGGAGCTTTGGAATGTATATAATGGTAGACATAAAAAAGGTGAATCTATAAGAGTTTTTCCATTAAGTAACTGGACTGAGCTTGATATTTGGCAATACATTTATTTAGAATCTATCCCTATTCCTGATCTTTACTTTTCTAAAAAAAGACCAGTAGTTGAGTATATGGGAACAAAAATTCTTGTAGATGATGAAAGAATGCCAAAAGAGCTTCGTGATACAGCAAAAATGGAAAATGTTCGTTTTAGAACATTAGGTTGTTATCCATTAACAGGTGCGGTAAACTCAGAAGCTTCAACACTTCCAGAGATTATTCAAGAGATGTTAATCTGTACAACAAGTGAGAGACAAGGAAGACTTATCGACAGTGATAGTGACGCATCAATGGAGAAGAAAAAACAAGAAGGATATTTTTAATATGGCACATCAATCAGATTTAATAGCTCAAGATATAGAGCAGTATTTACATGAACATGAGAATAAAGAGATATGTAGATTTATAACATGTGGTAGTGTGGATGATGGAAAAAGTACACTTATTGGAAGACTTCTTTATGATTCAAAAATGATTTTTGAAGATCAGTTAGCTGCAATAGAAAGAGACTCTAAAAAAAGTGGTACAACTGGCGATAAAATTGACCTTGCACTTTTAGTGGATGGTCTTGCGTCTGAGAGAGAACAAGGCATTACTATAGATGTTGCTTATAGATTTTTCTCAACTGAAAAAAGAAAATTTATCATAGCAGATACACCAGGTCATGAGCAATATACTCGTAATATGGCGACTGGTGCTTCAACGGCAGATATAGCAATTATTTTAATTGACTCAAGAACAGGTGTTTTAACACAAACTAAAAGACACTCATATATAGCTTCTTTATTAGGAATCAAAAACATAATTGTAGCTATTAACAAGATGGATTTAGTTGATTTTTCACAAGAAAGGTTTGAAGAGATTAAAGAGGAGTATGAGGCAATTATTCCAAATTTAGCGCATAGTGATATTAACTTTAGTTATATCCCAATCTCAGCACTTGATGGCGATAATATCTTAAAAAACTCACCAAAATCACCTTGGTATACAGATAAACCATTAATGGAGCTACTTGATATTCTTGATATCTCAAAAGCTGCAAATGATACTTTTAGACTTCCTGTTCAGTATGTTAATCGTCCTCATTTAAATTTTAGAGGTTTTTGTGGAACAATTGCCAGTGGTTCTATAGAGGTTGGAGATGCTATAACTGTTCTTCCATCAAGAAAAACATCTGTTGTAAAGTCTATTGTCTCAAACGAGATTAAAGATTTGCGCCCAATAAACAAAGATGGAACTATTGAGACTATAAAAAGAGCTTTTGCTCCAATGGCTACAACTTTAACACTTGAAGATGAGATAGATATAAGTCGTGGAGATATGATTGTAAAATCAGACTCTATTCCTGAAGTATCAAATAAATTTAGTGTAATGACTGTTTGGATGAGTGAAGCACCACTTCACATCAACCAAAATTACATCATTAAAAGGGCTACATCTGTAATAAATGGTACATTTAAATCAATAGAATTTAAAAAAGATGTAAATACATTTGAAGAGACTAAAACAGACTCATTAGAGTTAAATGATATAGCTCAATGTACACTTTTTCTAGATAGAGAGATAGCAATTGATTCTTATGATCACAACAGATATACTGGAAGTTTTATCATCATTGACAAGTATACAAACACTACAGTTGGTGCTGGTATGATAATTGAGAGTTTTGAATCAGCACAAACACACGAATTAAACAAAGAGTATACAGATGCTGAAAAAGCATTAAATACTTACATAAGAGAAAACTTTCCTGAGTGGGATTGTAAAGAAATTTGATAGGAATTAGATAATGGCAAAAGAGACAAAAGGGCAAAGAATTGCTAGAATAAAAGATGAAAAAAGTGGCTTAGATGTACTTAAGAACATCTATGAATATGCTATTTATTCGAAAGAAGTAGACCCTGAGGATATAGACAGATTTAAATGGTATGGACTTTATTTACAAAATAAAGACCCGCTAGATATGGATGATGATACACAATATTTTATGTCAAGAATTAAGTTAGTTCAAGGTTCTTTAAATATTGAGCAAATTCGTGCACTTGCTGGAATTTCAAAAGATTTTGCAAGGGGTACTGCTACATTTACAACAAGATCTGATTTACAATTTCATTATATAAGAGTGCGTGATTTACCTGAAATATTTTTTAGACTTGATCAAGTTGGTCTTACTACAGTTTATGCTGCTGGTGATGTACCAAGAAATATAGCAACATGTCCAGTAGCTGGAATAGATAAAAATGAAATTTATGATGTTACACAGCTCACTTTAGAACTTTATAATTATATTGGAGGCAATAGAAGTTTAGTTAACTTACCTAGAAAATATAAAATAGGAATAAGTGGGTGTTCTAAACACTGTATGGGTCATGAGATACAAGATCTATCATTTACAGCTGTAGAGTTTCAAAACAAAGAGATACTTTTTGATGTTTGTGTAGGTGGTGGGCTTGGCTCAAACAAACAATTTGCTATACATATTGGATATATTAAACCTGAACAAGTTTTAGATGTTGCAAAAAGTGTAACAGAGATATATAGAGATTTTGGTTTAAGAGAAAACAGAAACAAAGCCAGACTTGGTCACTTGATTGATGAGTGGGGTATAGAAAAATTTAAAGAAAAACTTGATGAATATATAGATTTTAAACTATTAAATAAAGAGATTCAAGAATATACTCCATATATAAAAAGAGAACACTATGGTATTCATCATTCAAAAAAGAGTGGTGAATCATATGTTGGCTGTGCTATTAATGGTGGAACTATTCGTAGTGAGGGTTTATCAAATTTAGCTAACATTATGCAAAAACATGGTGCTAGTACTATAAAAGTAACTCCGACTCAAAATTTTGTAGTAGCTGATGTTGCTACAAAAAATGCAAATGATTTAGCAAAAGATTTAAATCTTTTAGATATGGGTGCAAATCCTAATCCATTTAAAGCAAGAAGTATCTCTTGTACAGGGGCAAAGTTTTGTAAATATGGAATTAGTGAAACAAAGGGAGTAGCTATAGATTTAATAAATTATTTAAATGAAAAATTTCCTGATTTTAATGAGAGAGTTTCTATCTCATTAAATGGTTGTCCTAATTCATGTTCACTCCCTTATTTAGTAAATATTGGACTAGCAGGGAAAAAATTTAAAGATGAAAATGGTAAAACTATAGCTGGATTTGATCTTGTATTAGGTGGAAATTTAGAAGGCTCTAAATCTAAATTTGGGGATAAAATGAAGTTAAAAATTAAACCAGACGAAGTTAATGGAGTTATTGAAAACATTATTGATAACTACCTTAAAAGCTCTAAAAAAAGTTTGAATTTATTTTTAAATGCTTTGCTTATTGGTGATGAATCTATCACTTATAGTTTTAAAATATCAACATAATAAAATACTTTATAAGTAAGAGGAAAGAATTATATGGCAATAGTATCAACAAAAGGTTCTTATGGGCTAACAGCTATGATTATTTTAGCAAAAGAAACCAATAAAGAGCTATTACAAATTAAAGATATCGCTGCTCAGGGTTCTATACCACAAAACTATCTTGAGCAAATACTTGTTTTACTAAAGAAAAGTAATCTTGTAGAGAGCATAAGAGGTGCTAATGGTGGCTATAAATTATCAAAAGACAAAAACAACATCACTGTATATGAAATACTAAACTCTCTAGAGTGTTGTATGGATCATACCGATAATAAAAGCAAAGATAATTTATTGCAACCATTTTGGGAAGATACAAAAAAGAAAATAAAAGGTATTTTTTCGCTAACATTATACGAATTAGAAGAATTTTTAGAAAAAAATTCTCAAAATATCACATATCACATTTAAGGAAATAAAATGAATATAGCAAATAACGTAACTGAGTTAATAGGAAATACCCCATTAGTAAAAATAAATAAAATATCAGATGAAACTGGTACTACTATTTTAGGAAAATGTGAATTTATGAATCCATCAAGTTCTGTTAAAGATAGAATTGCTTTAGCTATGATAGACGCAGGTATCAAAGATGGGTTAATAAATGAAAATACTACTGTAATTGAGCCAACTAGTGGAAATACTGGTATTGGATTAGCTACTGTATGTGCTGCAAAGGGGATAAAACTTATTCTTACAATGCCTGAATCCATGAGTTTAGAGAGGAGACATGTTCTATCAGCATTAGGTGCTAATTTAGATTTAACACCAGCTAGTCTTGGTATGAATGGTGCAATTAGTAGAGCAGCTGAGTTAAATAAAGAGATTAAAAATAGTTTTGTTCCTCAACAATTTAACAATCCAGCAAATTCACAAGTGCACAGAGATACAACAGCTCAAGAGATTTTAAAAGACACTGATGGTAAGATAGATATTTTAATCTCTGCAGTTGGAACTGGTGGGTCTATAACTGGAATTGGGGAAGTTCTTAAAGAACATAATCCAAATATAAAAGTTATTGCAGTTGAACCTGTAACTTCAGCTGTCATTTCAGGAGGAAAACCAGGTCCACATAAGATACAAGGGATTGGAGCTGGATTTATTCCAAAAGTATTAAATACAGATATTATTGATGAAACTATTTTGGTTAGTGATGAAGAAGCTTTTGCAACATCTAAAGAGTTAGCAAAAACAGATGGTTTGTTAGTTGGTATATCTTCTGGATCAAATATATTCGCAGCATTACAAGTAGCTTCAAGAGAAGAGAACAAAGGTAAAACAATTGTTACAATCCTTTGTGATACAGGTGAAAGATACCTAAGTACAACTCTTTATAGCAATGCATAAAAATACAGATATATTTAGAAAATTTATAAATGATGACACCTCTTTTGAAGATATTTCAAAAGAGATAATTGGTATTAATAAAGAAAATTATTTTGATTATACTGCTTCAGCATTAGGATTTATACCTATAGAAGAGAGGATACAAGAAGTTTTAACAACATATGCAAATACTCATTCTGAATTTGCAAGTGATGCTAAAACGACATCATACTATTATGATATAGCAAGAGAAAATCTAAAAAAACATCTTGAATTAGAAAAAGATTTCGTTCTTCTTCCTTGTGGAACAGGTGCTACTGGTGCTATAAAAAAATTTCAAGAACTTCTTGGACTCTATATACCACCAGCTACAAAAGCTAGATTTAATTTGAATTTTGAAGATATTAAAAATAAACCTCTTATTGTAGTTGGTCCGTTTGAGCATCACTCTAACGAAATAAGTTATAGAGAAGCTCTTTGTGACATAGTGAGAATACCACTGGATATTACGGGAAATGTTGATTTAGAATTTTTAGCAAAAGTTTTAGATGAAAACAAATCAAGACAAATAATTGGAGCATTTTCAACAGCTTCAAATGTAACTGGAATTGTTTCACCTTTTAGAGAGATATCAAAACTTTTAAGAGAGTATAATGCAGTTATCGCTTTTGACAGTGCAGCTTCATCACCATGTGTAAATGTAAACTCTGAACTATTTGATGCACTTTTTTTATCACCTCATAAACTTTTAGGTGGACCTGGAACTTGTGGATTGTTAGCAATTAGAAAAAGTTTGATTAATGAAAAAGATTCACCTACCTTTGCTGGTGGTGGAACAGTAGCGTATGTATCAGCACATGATCATATTTTTAATAGTGATATTGAGATTAGAGAGGATGCTGGTACCCCAGCAATTTTACAACTCATAAAAGCTTCATTTGCTTATCAGTTAAGAAATGAGATTGGGATAAAAAGAATTCAAAAGAAAAAAACTGAACTATTCCATACCCTCAAAGATGGTTTATCTAAACTTCCTCCACATACTATTTATGGAGAAAATGAAAACCATAAAAGTGTAGGTATTTTAGCTATCAACTTTCATGGTATTATCCCTTTTGAATTATGTGAAAAACTTTCACAAGATTTTGGTATACAAACAAGAGCAGGATGCAGTTGCGCTGGTCCTTATGGACATGATTTATTTGGTATTTCCAAAATTGAAAATAATGAAGATAAGCCAAGTTGGCTAAGAATTAGTGTAAACTATACACATAGTATTGAGAGTATAAATCATCTGCTTTTTGCACTCGATGAATCTATAAAAGAGTTAAAAAAATAAGCCTATGGTCGTAGTATTAAAACTTTTTAGCTATAATTGCACATTAATTTTATACAAAAAATTTATTTCTTAACTTGAAATAAATTTTTGTTAAAGGGTATCTAAATGAATATTGTAACAGGTTCTTCAACGGCACTTATCACTCCTTTTAAAAATGGAAAACTAGATGAGCAATCTTATGCTGCACTAATAAAGCGTCAAATAAACAATGGTATGGATGCAGTTTGTCCAGTTGGAACTACTGGTGAAAGTGCTACTCTTAGTGCTGGTGAAGATATAAGATGTATGGAGATTGCAGTGGAAGTTTGTAAAGGAACTAACACTAAAGTTCTTGCAGGTGCTGGAAGCAACTCAACATCAGAAGCCATAAATGCTGCAAAAAATGCACAAAAATGTGGTGTTGATGCTATTTTTTCAGTAGCCCCATACTATGTAAAACCATCTCAGGAGGGTTTATACCTTCACTATAAAACCATTGCAGAATCTGTTAGTGAACTTCCGTTTATGCTTTATAATGTACCTGGGCGCACTGTAGTTGACATTAGTGCCGATACAGTTATTAGACTTTTTGATGATGTTAAAAATATCTATGGGATTAAAGAAGCTACTGGAAGTTTAGAGCGTACAGTTGAACTTCTTTCTCGTCGTCCAGAACTTAAAGTATTCTCAGGTGATGATGCAATTGACTACCCTATTTTAGCAAATGGCGGTGCTGGGATCACTTCTGTTACTTCAAACTTGATGCCTGATTTAAAAAGTGAACTTGTTAAACTTGCACTAGCTGGTGATTTTGCAGGTGCAAAAGCTATAAATGACAAGTTATATCCACTAAACTCAGTTATGTTTTGTGAAGCTAACCCTATGCCTATAAAAGCAGCTATGTATATAGCAGGTTTGATAGAAAATTTAGAATACAGACTTCCACTAACTGCTCCAAATTTAGAGAGTATGAAAAAAATCGAAGAAGTTATGAAAAACTATGAAATTAAAGGACTATAATTTTGAGTGAAAGAATTATGACAGGCAAAACATTGTTTATAAGTGGTGGAACTCGTGGTATTGGTAAAGCTATCGTTTATGCTTTTGCTAGTAAAGGTTGTGATGTAGCATTTACTTATGCTTCAAGTGCTGATACTGCAAATGAAATTGTAGCTGATTTAGAAGCTAATTATGGTGTAAAGTCGCGTGCTTATAAACTAGATATCATGGAACCACTGACATACAAAGATGTGTATAAAGAGTTTGATGAAGATTTTGATAGACTTGACTTTTTTATATCAAATGCAATTATCACTGGTCGAGCTGTTGTTGGTGGGTTTGCTCCATTTATGAGACTTAAACCAAAAGGTTTAACAAATATCTATACTGCAACCGTTGCAGCTTTTGTTGTTGGTGCTCAAGAAGCAGCTAAACGGATGGAAAAAGTTGGTGGTGGAAGTATCATAAGTATGAGTTCAACTGGTAACTTAGTTTACACTCCAAACTATTCTGGTCACGGTACAAATAAAGCTGCTGTTGAAACAATGGTAAAATATGCAGCTGCTGAACTTGGTGAGAAAAATATTCGTGTAAACGCAGTAAGCGGTGGACCAATCGATACAGATGCACTAAAAGCATTTCCAAACTATGAAGAGATGAAGGCGGAAGTTGTTAAACGCTCCCCACTTAGTCGCATGGGCGATGCAACTGACTTAACTGGTGCATGTTTATTCCTTTGTAAAAATGATTCTTCTTGGCTAACTGGTCAAACAATTGTTGTTGATGGTGGAACATCTTTTCAGTAAAATTATTTAC
>JAMOMX010000206.1 GCA_027066935.1 Sulfurimonas sp.
TAATAGAATGTAAGGATTCTTCTTTTAGTAATAACGCGAAGGGAAGTTATAGTGAAATAAAGAAAGAAATATTAAAAAAAATGGCAAGTAATTTTGAAGAAAAACCAAAAGGAACGACACAGTTGGTGAATGCCATTAATGATATTTTAAAAGGGAAATATGATTTTGTGATTCGCAAAAACAAAAAAATTACAATATATCCTGTAATAGTATTTACAGATTATACATTTAATTTAGTTGGGGTAAATCATATTCTGAAAACAGATTTTAGAAAAAAAATTAATAAAATTGAAGGAATTAAAGAAATTAAAGATATAACATTAGTTTATATGGATACCTTAATCAAATTTCAAGATTTATATAAAGAAAAAAAGATTTCTTTTCGTAAAAGTATTGATACTTATCAAAAGTATTTAAAAACGCATTCAAAGAAATATCATAATGGTGACTTAGGTGTCTTTATTTCTTATGATAAATTCATCCATTTAAAAACAAAGGATATGAATTACACTAATCCGAAGGTTTTTAAAAACGAAATACAGGAAATAATTGAATATAGGGAAAGTGTGTAATTTGCATATTTATTTATATACTTAAAAAAGGAAAGAAATTATGGAATATAAAGAATTTACAATAGAATGGCTGATTGCTTCTAGTGTGATAGGTAGTGATTCAGCCCCCTATAAATCAGACAATCGATTACGAGGGTTATTAAAATAAAATGATGTGGCCTATCTTTGTGTTAGCGAGAGTCGACCGAAGGTGACTATTGTACCGATGTCGATTTGTATTGTGTAGGCCTACCAATACTTGTTATTTTCAAAGCCCATCGAGGGCTTAAAAAATAAAGCGAGAGTCTCTCTCAAGTTCCTAAAACCCGATAGTCGTACTTGTCTATCGCCTTTATTGTTAGTATATCCTGATAAGCTACTTTTAGCTTAAATTTCACCTTGCGTTTAGCCAAAGGTACAACTTCGATTTTATCAAGCTCATATAGAGCCCAAAATTTTGCAGGAGCAATTCCTATTGTAGCACTATGGCTTCGATCATTATTGTAGCAGCAATAAAACTTTCCTAGTCTTTTCTCTATCATCTCGATACTCGTAAAACGATCTGTTTTCAGTGCATTCCCTAGTGTTTTATGAAAGCTTTCAACATGTCCATTCTCTTCGGGTGTATAAGGATGAGTAAAGACTTGATGAAGTTTGTTTTCCTTGAAAAAATCAATGACAACATTTGAGTTAAACTGTTTCCCATTATCATTTCTAATCTCAATATCCACTCCTTTGGCTAGTAATCCCGCAGCTTGAAAATAGTGTTCAATTACACATTCCCAAGCTTCCATAACTTGTACTGATCTCATCGTATAACCGACTACCCAATGAAGGACATATCGGGTGAAAGTATCAATGATTGTAAGGATAAAAGCATACTTATTGACCTCGTATACCCATACATACTTGATGTCCATCTCAATTACCCGCAGTGGGCCATCAGGATTTACTCTCCGGTATTTTACAAAATCGCGACCAGTTCTCTTCCTCGCTAACTCTAGTAAAACATATTCTTTCATCAAGCGATAAACTTTTTTATGGTTGATGTAGTATCCCAGAATCTGTAAGGTTCTTGTAATCATTCGATACCAGTTCGTATGATCTGGATCTAGTTTGATTTCTACTATTTTCTGCACAACATCTCTATTATCAACCTCATAGTTAATCAAGCTAGAAGGGTCGCGCCATGGCGTAATATGAGATACAGATTTACCAGGTTTTGTACCTTTATCAATATAATAAAATTGATTCTTGGTCAGACCCGTAATCCTTAAACAAGCATCTCTGTTTAAGCCTTGACTCATGTAGTCACGGACTAAAGCTTTTTTCTCAATCCTGGGTATTTTTTTTTAAGAAGCTCATCCTTGAGTTTACTTTCTAGATCTTTTTCTCCAAGCAGAATTTTTAGAGATTCATTCTCTTTTTCTAGCCGCTTAATTTCAAGAGACTGCTTCTTTAGTGTGCGGTGATCGAGCCCTTGTTCTCCATAGACCAAAAACTTCTTTTTCCAGTAGTAATACGTCGCTGGATATAAGTCATATTTAGCCAGCGTTACTTTTACTCCTTTCTTACCAGCTTCAGCTATAATCGCTAGCTTTTCCTTTTTAGTGAACTTCTTTGTTCCTTTGGACGTCAATTTCATGTCCATAATTACGAAAATTTATTCGTAATCTTGTCTTATTGTTTAAGGGGCTGTTACAAGCACTATGTTGTGTCTAATGGAACATTTAGATGATCTTGATCCTGATTTGAGTTGTAAAGCGTTACGAAAAAAAGCCTTTGATAGCCATATTCCTTGCTATATTGATAATGGGTATTGTGATCTTAGCAAAAAAGACAAGAGGTTAGTCTATAAGATAGCTATTCCTTCATTAATATTTCGTCCAAGAGCATGGAATCAGGGGATAAAAGTATTGCAAAAATGTAAGGAAAGAGAAAAATAAATATTTTTTTTCATAATACATGAAACTATTTTCAGAACGCTCCGT
>JAMOMX010000207.1 GCA_027066935.1 Sulfurimonas sp.
TTTTACTGTTATTATTAACTGTATCAACATATGCATTAGCAGCCAGTAGTATAGAAGCTACAGATGTAATTGAAAGAACTATAAACTTTCTTCTTTTTGCTGGACTTATTTGGTATTTTGTAGCTGAACCTGCGAAGGCTTACTTTACAGGTAGAAGCCAAGGGATAGCTGATGAATTGCAAAAAGTAAAAGATAGACTAATTGAATCAGATAATCTTAAAAAAAATGCAGCTGCTAAGGTAGTTAAAGCTGAAAATTTTGCTAGTGAATTAATAGAATCATCTAAAAAAGAAAATAAAATAGTTAATGATAACATCATGGCACAATGTGATATAGATTTAGCTAATTTAACTTCTCAGCAAAAAGTTCTTATGGATTTTGAGCAGCGTAAAATGGTTCGTAATGTTGTAGAAAACACTATTTCAAGTTTACTTTCAGAGACAAACAATAATTTCGATCAAGAAGCTATGGCAAATGTTATTTTAAAGAAGGTGGCTTAAGATGAGTGAACTAATAGCAAAAAGATATATAAAAGCTTTAAAGCACGATCTAGACAATAAGTCATTAGAAGCTATAAGTGATATTTTTTCAAGTATTTCTTTATCATTTAATGATGATAAGTTTAAAAATATTATGGGAAATCCAGCTGTAAGCACAGATGATAAAACAAATATTATATTGGATGCGGTTAAATCTGCCAAATCTGAAAAAATAAATAATTTTATAAAATTGCTAGGTGAAAATAATCGTTTAAACATTATTCCATCTTTAGCAAAACAGATGAAAAAAGATATAGCAATTAGTAGTAAAGTTTATTCAGGAACTATCTATAGCAATAATGATATTGATTCAAAAGTTATTAAAAATTTAAGTGCTGGTTTAGGTAAAAAATTTGACTCTAAAATAACACTTAATTTTGTTAAAAATGAGTTTGATGGTATTAAAGTAGATGTTGAAGATTTAGGTGTTGAGATTAACTTTTCAAAAACCAGAATTAACAATCAAATAATAGAACATATTGTTAAAGCAATATAATTCATGAGAGGAGATGTGTAGTGGTAGCAAAAATTCAGGCTGATGAGATCAGCTCAATAATTAAAGAACGTATTGACAATTTTGAATTAAATGTTGATATAAATGAAACAGGTAAGATTGTTTCTTATGCAGATGGTGTTGCTCAAGTTTACGGACTTAGCAATGTTATGGCAGGAGAGATGGTAGAGTTTGAGGATGGTATTAAAGGTTTGGTGATGAATCTTGAGGAAAGCGCAGTTGGTGTAGTTATCCTCGGTTCTGGCGAAAACCTTAAAGAGGGGATGAGTGTTAAAAGACTTGGAAAACTTCTTCGTGTACCTGTTGGTGATGCCTTACTTGGTCGTGTTGTAAATGCACTAGGTGAGCCAATTGATGGCAAAGGTCCAATTGAGACAACTGAGACTCGTTTTGTTGAGGAAAAGGCACCTGGTATTATGAATAGAAAATCTGTTCATGAGCCACTAGCAACTGGTATTAAAGCTATTGACGCACTGGTTCCAATTGGTCGTGGGCAACGTGAGCTTATTATTGGTGATAGACAAACTGGTAAAACAACTGTTGCATTAGATGCTATCATTAACCAAAAAGGTAATGGTGTTGTTTGTATCTATGTTGCAGTAGGTCAAAAAGAATCAACAGTTGCTCAAATAGTTCGTCGTTTAGAAGAACATGGTGCAATGGAGTATACAATTGTTGTATCTTCTACAGCTGCTGAAGCTGCTGCCCTTCAATTTTTAGCTCCATATACTGGTGTTGCAATGGGTGAGTATTTCCGTGATAACGCTAGACATGGTTTAATTGTATATGATGATTTATCAAAACATGCAGTTGCATATCGTGAGATGTCACTTATTCTTCGCCGTCCTCCAGGTCGTGAAGCATATCCTGGTGATGTTTTCTATATTCACTCTCGTTTATTAGAGCGTGCTGCAAAACTATGTGATGAAGATGGCGCAGGAAGTCTTACTGCTTTACCAATTATTGAAACACAAGAGGGTGATGTTGCGGCATATATTCCAACAAATGTTATCTCTATTACTGATGGTCAAATTTTCTTAGAGACTGAACTATTTAACTCAGGTGTTCGTCCAGCAATTAATGTTGGTCTTTCAGTTTCTCGTGTTGGTGGTGCTGCTCAAATTAAAGCTACTAAGCAAGTTGCTGGTACTCTAAGACTTGACCTTGCTCAATATCGTGAACTTCAAGCATTTGCTCAATTCGCATCTGACCTTGATGAAACATCTCGTAATCAACTAGAGCGTGGGCAAAGAATGGTAGAAGTTTTAAAACAAGGTCCATTCTCTCCTCTTTCTGCTGAGAAACAAGTTCTTATTATCTTTGCTGGTAATGAAGGTTTCTTAGATGATATGCATGCATCAAATGTAGTTAGATTTGAAGCAGAGATGTATCCATTTATAGAAGCGTCATATCCTCAAATTTTTGAAAACATTAGAAGTGCTTCAAAAGTTGATGATGATACTAAAGCATTAATGTTAAAAGCACTTGAAGAGTTTAAAGCTTCTTTTGTAGTAGCTTAAGGATTAATTAATGGCAAACTTGAAAGATATTCAAAGACAGATTAAGAGTGTTAGTAATACTCAAAAGACAACTCGTGCGATGAAACTTGTATCTACTGCAAAACTTCGTCGTGCAGAGGAGCTCGCAAAGCGTTCTCGTCTTTATTCTGATAAACTCAATCAGGTAATTGCCGAAATAGCTGGACGTATTAAATGTCATAAGGTTGGTGGAATTGATAATCGTTGTTTCAGCGAAGTAAAAAACCCTAAAACTGTTGACATCATTTTTGTAACTGCTGATAAAGGTTTATGTGGTGGTTTTAATATTCAAACAATTAAAGCTGTTAACAAGCTTTTAAAAGAGTATAAAGATAAAAATGTAAAAGTGCGTTTAAGTGGTATCGGTAAAAAAGGTGTTGAATTTTATAAGTATAATGAAACTGAACTTTTTGATTCTATAATTGATTTAAGTTCAAAACCTGATAAAAAAAGATCTGATAAATTCATCAAAACTTCTATAGAAGATTTTAAAGATGGAAAAGTTGATGCTGTTCATATTATCTATAATGGATTTAAAAATATGATGACTCAAGAGTTACATGTAAACAAAGTTTTACCGGTTGATACAGATAGTGTTAATTGTGAAGTTATTGAGGCAAAATCGATGTTAGAGATTGAAGCTGAAGATGATGAGAAGATGCTTGATTCTTTAGTTAGTAGATATGTTGAATATAATATGTATTATGCACTTATCGATTCAGTTGCTGCTGAGCATTCAGCTCGAATGCAAGCAATGGATACAGCAACAAATAATGCAAAAGACATGGTTAAAAGTTTAAATGTTCAATTTAACAAAGCAAGACAAGCAGCTATTACTACAGAACTTATTGAGATAATAAGTGGTGTGGAGTCTATGAAATAATGGAGAAAAATATGATTGGTAAAATTAGCCAGGTTATGGGTCCAGTTGTTGATGTTGATTTTAGTGGGTATCTTCCAGTAATCAATGAAGCAATTGAAGTTAATGTAAATGTTGAGGGTACTGAAACTCGTTTAGTACTAGAAGTTGCAGCTCACTTAGGTGATGGTCGTGTTAGAACTATTGCGATGGATATGAGTGAGGGTTTAGTTCGTGGTATGGATGCTACTGCTACAGGTTCACCTATTAAAGTTCCAGTTGGAGATAAGGTACTTGGTCGTATCTTTAATGTAATTGGTGAAACTATTGATGGTGGAGAAACTATTACTGATGCGCCAGAGTGGTCTATTCACCGTACACCTCCACCATTAGTTGATCAATCAACTGCAACAGAGATGTTTGAGACAGGTATCAAAGTTGTTGATCTACTTGCTCCTTATTCTAAAGGTGGTAAAGTTGGTTTATTTGGTGGCGCTGGTGTTGGTAAAACAGTTATTATTATGGAGCTTATTCACAATGTTGCAATGGGTCATGATGGTTTATCTGTATTTGCTGGTGTTGGTGAGCGTACTCGTGAGGGGAATGACCTTTACCATGAGATGAAAGACTCAAATGTACTTGATAAAGTTGCACTTTGTTATGGTCAAATGAGTGAACCTCCAGGAGCACGTAACCGTATTGCTCTTACAGGTATCACTATGGCTGAGTATTTCCGTGATGAAAAAGGTCTAGATGTATTGATGTTTATTGATAATATCTTCCGTTTTGCACAATCAGGTTCAGAGATGTCTGCACTTCTTGGTCGTATCCCTTCAGCTGTTGGTTATCAACCTACACTAGCTCGTGAAATGGGTGCACTTCAAGATAGAATTACATCAACTAAGACAGGTTCAATTACATCTGTTCAAGCTGTATATGTACCAGCGGATGACTTAACAGATCCAGCTCCTGCTTCTGTTTTTGCTCACCTAGATGCAACTACAGTACTAAACCGTAAAATTGCGGAAAAAGGTATCTATCCTGCTGTTGATCCACTAGATTCAACTTCAAGATTGCTTGATCCACAAATTATTGGTGATGAGCATTATGGTGTGGCTCGTGGTGTTCAACAAACGCTTCAAAAATATAAGGATCTTCAAGATATCATTGCGATTCTTGGTATGGATGAGCTTAGTGAAGATGACAAAAATGTTGTTGAGCGTGCTCGTAAAATTGAAAAATATCTTTCTCAACCATTCTTTGTTGCTGAAGTATTTACAGGTTCTCCTGGTAAATATGTTTCACTTGCAGATACTATCAAAGGTTTCAAAATGATTCTTGATGGCGAGTGTGATCATATGTCTGAAAATTCATTCTATATGGTTGGAAACATGGATGAAGCAATTGAAAAAGACAATAAGAATAAGAATAAGTAATTCATAAAGGATTATAATGGAAACATTTAAATTAGAAATCATAACTCCTAATGGTAGCATCTTTAATGATGCTGTTATTAGTGTAACTCTTCCTGGTGAAGAGGGCGAGTTTGGTGTTCTTGCACATCACTCTTCAGTCTCAACCTTACTTGAAGCAGGAGTAGTAGATATTGAAAAATCAGATAAAACAACTGAATCAGTTTTAATCAACTGGGGTGTTGTTAATGTTGATGAAGAAAAAGCTGTTGTTTTAGTTGAGGGTGCAGTTGCTATTCGTGGTGAAAGCGAAAGCGATATTGCAAAAGCCCTTGAAGATGCTAAAGAATTAGTTAAAAGTATTGAAGATGCTGGAAATGCAATTGCATCAGTGTCGGCAAAACTTGATTCAGCAGCTCAAAAACTTTTATAATATATATGTTTAATAAAATTTTAGATTTTTATCTAATAAGCCATCCAGTTACCATCGCTGTATTAATATTATTAGCTATATATTTCGTAGTACTTAACTGGGTGTTTTTCTACAGATACTTTTCTTTAAATAATTGGCTTAAGATAGAAAATAACTCCTTTGAGGGTTTACTGCTTGGTTCGTCAAGTCTTAATAATGATTCATATCTATTTAAGTTTTTACAGATGAATGCAAGCGCTAAAAAAGAGGTTTTAGACCTTGGTATGCTCTCTGCTACAAAAGAAGCAACAAAAGGCTTAGCTCTTATCTCTGTATTCGCTTCTACTACCCCCTTTATTGGTTTGTTTGGTACAGTTGTCTCTATTTTAGATACTTTTACTCATATTGGTCAAAGTAGTGGAAGTATGTCTGTTATTAGCAATGGTGTTTCAGATGCTTTAGTAGCAACAGCAGCTGGTATATTTGTAGCAATTTTTGCATATTCGTATCACCAAATTTTAAAAAGAAAGTCTTTTGATATTATTAATTTTTTGCAGATGCAAAGTGATGCGATTCTCTCAAGAAAAGATTAATAATGCATTATGATTGGGATGAAAAACCTGAATTAAATATTACTCCACTTGTTGATGTAATGCTTGTTCTCTTAGCAATACTTATGGTTATTGCACCAAATATCGTATATGAAGAAGCTATAAGATTACCTCAAGGTTCAACCTCAAAACAATTAGAAAAAATTCCACCTGTTCATATCTCCATTGGAAAAGATTTAGTTTTAAAAGTAAATAAAGAGATTTTTGATCTTAATTCATTTGAAGATAATTTTTATAAATATTCAAGGAAACTTGATTTAAAAGCTACTGTTTTGATTAGTGCTGATAGAAGTTTAGATTATGGGGTTGTAATGGAAATTTTAGGTGCAGTAAAACAATCAGGTTTTACAGAGGTTTCATTAGCAACAAATGGTTAGAAGCAACTATTATTTTTACATTAGTGGTTTAATATCTTTTACCATATTTTTTATTTTTATCTCTATGTTTATATATATGTTAATGTCAAGTGCTAAAATAAAATCCTATGCACTTAAAAAAGATAATTTCATTTCTATTTCTTTAGATATGGTTATCCCTCAAACAACAAAAAATTTAAAAGTACAAAAGAAAAATATAGAACCAATAAGTGAAGAGATTGAGAGTGATCTTAGTATAGATGATCTTTTTAGTGATGTATCTACAAAAACTATTAAAAAGAAAAATATAAAAAATATTGATAATAAAAGATTACAAGAGCTTACTAAACGGCTAAAAACGGCTGAGTTAAATAAAGTAGAATCGATAAATAAAAAAATAGATTCAATTCAGGACTCAAATATTGCTAAAGATACAAAGCAAAACTCTAGTGCAGATGAAGTTAATGAATATTTAGCTAAAATTCAAACAATAATATATGAAAATTTTAATCCACCTCAAAACACTCAAGGTAAATCTGCAAAAGTAGTTATTGAACTTAGTGCTATTGGTAAGATGATAGACTTTAGAATATTAAATCCATCTGATAATGAGGATTTTAATAAAGAACTAAAGAAGATAAAAAATAGATTACGAAATGTTTTGTTTCCAAGTAATCCAGACAATAAAAATTTTAGATTAATTACAATTATAACATCTAAGGAATAAATATGAAAATTTTAATTTCAATATTAATGACAATTACTTTTATTTTTGCTAGTGATGCAACGATAGAAGTGATAAAAAAAATTGACTCTTTACCGTCAATTGCGGTTGAAGATGGCTCTACTCATAAAGATGAAACGCTTAAAATGAAGTTTTTTAAATCTTTAGTCGCTGATTTAAATGTAATATCATTGTTTAATGTTGATAGACGTAAATTTAATAACGACTTTGATACTAATGAAGTAGATGTTGAAAACAAAAATATAAATTATGTTTTAAAATATAATTTAAGTGAAAATAATGGTCCTGGTTTTAGTGTTGAGATGAAAATAATTAAAAATAATGAAGTTATTTTAAGGAAAAACTATAAGATTTCAAACCATAAAAAATATATGTTTGTAGCTCACACGATAGCATACGAAGTTAATAATTTTATGGGTGGTCCCTCAATTGAGTGGATAAAAAGAAAAGTTATATTTTCTCGTGTAGTAGCTCCATTGAAATCTGAAATAGTTATTGCAGATTATACCCTATCTTATCAACATGTAGTTGTGAAGGGTGGGTTTAATCTATTTCCAAAATGGTCATCACAAAAGCAAAACGGATTTTATTATACATCATTAAATGAAACTAAACCAACTCTTAAGCATGTTGATACAAGATCAGCAAAGATAACTAGTCTTATATCATCTGAGGGGATGATGACTTGTTCAGATGTAAATGCAAATGGTACAAAGTTGCTTTTAACAATGGCTCCAAAAGGTCAACCAGACATCTATCTATATGATGTTAAAACAAAAAAAGTAAAAAGAGTTACAAAGTATAAAGGGATAGATGTAAGTGGTCAGTTTATGGGTAATGATAGAATAGTATTTGTATCAAATCGCTTAGGTTATCCAAATATTTTTTCTAAAGGACTTTATACTAATGATATTGAGCAAATGGTATATTATGGAAAAAGTAATGCTTCATGTACTGCTAATGGAGAGTATATAGTATATAAAGCTCGTGAGAGTTCAAACGCATTTTCTAGAAATACATTTAATCTACATATTATATCTACTAAAACAGATTTTATAAGACGTTTAACCGCAAGTGGAGTAAATGAATTTCCAAGATTTTCAAATGATGGAGATGCTGTAATATTTATTAAAAATTACAAAAATCAAAGTTCTATAGGTATTATAAGATTAAATCATAATAAAAACTACTTATTTCCATTGAAATATGGAAAAGTTCAAGCAATGGATTGGTAATATAATTTATAATTAATATTATTTTGATACAATCGTTTAATTGAAATATAAAAAAAAGGCGTAAACATGAAAAAAGTAATTATCTCTAGTGTAGCAGTTGCATTATTATTATTAACAGGATGTAGTGATAGTCCATCACCGAGCGATAGTAGTATAAATCAATCTAAAAATGCTTCATTGGTAGAAAATGTATCTGATGATAGCGTAAGTGTTATTGATGATAGTGTAAATATTATTGCTGAGAATGATAACGTTATTGCTGATAGTAGCGAGATGAATATGGCTTCACTTGAAAAGAAAATGTCATCTATCCATTTTGCTTTTGATGAATATAGTATTGATTCACAGATGCAATCAAAGATTTCACAAAGTGCAAAAATTTTAAATAGTGTTGCAAATAGATTTATAATTAAGCTTGAGGGAAATTGTGATGAGTGGGGAAGTGATGAATATAATTTTGCACTTGGACTTAAGCGTGCAGATGCTGTTAAAAAAGCATTAATAGCTGAGGGTGTAAAAACTAATCGTATCACAATGGTAAGCTATGGTGAATCAAATCCTACATGTAGTGATAAATCACAAGACTGTTGGGCAAAAAATCGTCGTGTAGACTTTAAACTTCTTCCATAATAAATGAATAGTAAGTTAGTTGCATATTTAACTGCTTTTATATTAACTAGTTTATCTCTTTATGCAGAACCATCTGCATTTGGAGCTGGTGATATGAACAGTCCTAGCCCTTATGGTTTAACATCAGAAGAACAGCTTTTATTAAAAAATAAAAAAAATCTTAGTAAAGTTATTGTAAAGAGTAATAACCAATCAAATGAACTAGAATCATTAAGAGATAGAATTGATGGTCTTCAAAGTGTAGTTGAGAGTTTAAGCAGAAATGCTCATAAAAATAAACAAAATTTACAAAATTATAATCAGCTAAATATTGATAGAATTAATAATTCGAATGAACTTGAAAAAAGACTTTCTGATATTAGTCAAATAAATCAAACAATATCTCAAAAAAATACTGATGAAATAGTTAAAATAAATTTAGCTATTATTGAATTAAGTTCACTGGTTGATATTATTAATAAAAATTATGTATCAAAAAAAGAGTTTAACAATTTGGTAAATGATGTTAATAAATTTAAGCAATTAGTAGGTAAAGAATTAAAATCAGGTAGCAATGAAAGCTCCTCTTTTTCTTCTAAGTCTAAAGGTGATATAGCGACAGAGGCTAAAAAAAATTATGATAAATTATATTATTCAAAAGCGATAGAGTTATATTCGTACTTAATAGAAAAAAATTATAAACCAGCTTATTCAAACTATATGATAGCAGATATGAAATATTATAGAAAAAATTACAGTGAGGCATTAGCATATTATAAGATGAGTGCAAAACTTTATTCTAAGTCTAATTATATACCAAAATTTATGCCAAAGTTGATGTTTAATTCAGCATTATCAATGAAATATTTAGATGATTTAAAAAATGCAAAAGCATTTTTTAAATCGATAATAAAAAAATATCCATCTTCTGAATATTCACAAAAAGCTAAAAAAGAATTAAGTTTAATAAAGTAAATATATAAAAAAACTTCAGCGCAAATAAATAAAAAAATGGTAAAATTCAAAATTAAAATAAAAGGTTAATATAATGGCAATTCAAGCTAATCAAATAGTATCATTAGAATACGAAGTAAAAGACGGAGACAAGATAGTAGACAGTAATATTGGTGGTGCACCATTAGTATTTATGTTTGGAAAAGAACAAATTATTCCAGGTTTAGAATCAGGTATTTCTGATATGAATATTGGTGATAAAGGTGATATCCTTGTTAATGCTGATGATGCGTATGGTCCAGTTAATGATGAAGCGTTTCAAGAGGTTCCAAAAGATCAATTTACAGGAATTGATTTAGAAGTTGGTTTAACTTTATATGGTCAAGATGAGCAAGGTGGAACTGTACAAGTTAATGTAAAAGAGGTTAAAGAAGAGACTGTAGTTCTTGATTTTAATCATCCTTTGGCTGGGAAAAGCTTAATGTTTAGTGTAGTTATTAATAATGTTAGAGAAGCATCTGCTGAAGAACTTGTTACTGGTATTCCTGAAGAGAATAAGCAAGATGATGAGTGTTGTGGTACTGGTGGTAGTACTGGTGGTGGCACTGGTTGTGGATGCAACTAATTTCGTAACAGCTTGTGCATCCTCTGCACAGGCATATAAAACAGCAACATTACTAAAAACACTAAATGTAAATGCAATTATTGGTGGAGAAGTTGGTGTTGGTAAAAAAACTCTTGCAAAATATATTTTAAATGATGCTCCAGTTATTGATGGATCAAATTATGATGAAATTTTAATTTCACTTCAAAGTTTCAAAGAGATTATAATTGTTAATTTTGAAAAAATGCCTAATATAAAAAAAGTTTTAGACCTTATAAAAAAAAACTCTGTGCGACTGATTGCTACAGCTAAAAGCTCTTTTTATAATGAGTATATAGATGACATTTTTAGTGTAAAATTTGATATTCCACCATTGTCACAAAGACCTGAAGATGTTGAAGAGTTGAAAAAAATATATATGCAAGAGGCATCAAATTTTTTTAATATAAGCACCACTTTAGATATTAAAAATTTTAGACCAGATTTAAGTCAAAATTCAAACTCTCTAAAGAGGCAAATTATGATAAGCTCATTGCTTCAAGACATTAATGATGTTGAACTTATTAATATTTTAGAAAACTATATTGAGGGTAAATTAGGCTCAAATAGTGACTATAGAAATTTACTTTACCTTTATGAAGTTCCACTTATTCGTGCCGGTTTAAGTAAGTATAAATCACAACTGCAACTATCAAATAAACTTGGTTTAAATAGAAATACACTTAGAAAAAAAATAGCTGATAATAAGCAGTATTTATAGTTTCCCTTATGGGGTAAACTAATTAGATTATCAATATAAAGGAAAAAAATGTCAAAAAAAATAGCAATGATATTCTCAGGACAAGGTTCTCAAACAGTAGGTATGGGAAAAGATTTTTATGAAACAAGTGAAATTGCTCGTGAAATGTTCTCAAAAGCTGGAGAAAGAATTGGTGTTGATTTTAAAAAGTTAATTTTTCAGCAAAATGATAGACTTGGTCAAACAGCATATACGCAACCCGCAATTTTACTTGTTCAGATGGTTGCATATAGGTTATTTAAAGAGGCATGTCCAGATATTAAAGCTGAACTTTTTTTAGGTCACTCTTTAGGTGAGTTTTCTGCAATATGCGCAAGTGGTGCTATTGATTATGTTGATGCTATTGAATTAGTTCATAATCGTGGAAAATTTATGCAAGAAGCTTGTTCTAGTATTGAAGCTGGCATGATGGTTTTAGTTGGTCTTGATGATGATAGCGTTGAGAAAGCTTGTGCAGATGCACAGAGTGCTGGAAAAAAAGTTTGGCCAGCTAATTATAATCAAGATGGACAATTAGTTGTAGCTGGTATGAAATCAGACTTAATATCTTTAGAGCAAACATTTAAAGATGCTGGTGCTAAACGTGCATTATTGCTTAATATGTCAGTTGCCTCTCATTGTGAGTTATTAGCCTCTGCACAACAACCTCTAGCTGATTTAATGTCTGATATGATTAATGATAGTTTTGAAGCTCCTGTAGTATCTAATGTGACTACTACTAGATATAATACAAAAGATGAAGCAGTATCGCTATTAAAAG
>JAMOMX010000208.1 GCA_027066935.1 Sulfurimonas sp.
TAGAGGGGGAAGACCTAGAGAGCTACCCGCGCAAAGAGGAGGCAGACCGCCGCATTTGCGAGTTAAGCGGTGTTGACTACCTCTTTTACCCTAGCGCTGATGTGATGTACACGCATGACGAGGTGCATGTGTGTGCACCCGATGTGCGTGCGTATGTGCTAGAAGGGCTGTCGCGTCCGGGGCATTTTGACGGGGTATTGACCGTGGTGCTGAAACTCTTTCATATTGTCATGCCGACGCGTGCGTACTTTGGTAAAAAAGATGCCCAGCAGTTAGCGCTCATCGAGCAGATGGTACGTAACTTTTTTTTACATGTAAAAATTGTCGCGGTCGATACCGTACGTGAGAGCGATGGTCTGGCACTGAGCAGCCGTAATGTCTACCTAAGCAGTGCCGAGCGTGAAGAGGCACTTAAAATCTCCTACGCACTCAAACGAGCCACAAAGTTAATAGCACAAGGAGAGTTAGACACTACACCCATTACACAAGAAATGCAGCAGATAATGGCAACGCTCGATGTGGAGTACATTGCCTTTGTCACCCGAGAGTTTGAGCATATTGAGCGTGTCGAGATTGGCAATACCGTCATCTTAATTGCCGCTCGCGTCGGTGCAACACGGTTAATAGATAATTTGCAGTTATAGCTGGGTTTGAGCAGCATAATATTTTTTCAATGCAATGAACATTTTAGAGGTAGGTTTAATATTGCTATAGATAGTTGTTTTAGATACAATATTTGTTGAATAAATAGTTAAATTACTTAGGTAAAAATATGAACGATAAAAATATTAAACCAAACGAAAAAGAAAAAATAGCATTAAATTTATTTTATAATAGATTTTATGACTTATATGAAGAATTATCTCATAACAATTTTTTTCAAAATGAATCATCATATAGATTTTATAAAATTAGAGAAATTTTTTCAATATATAATGAGCTTTTAGGCTATGAACCAATTAAATACTATATAAAAGTAATAAAAAAGACTAGACCACCTCTTGAAGGAATAATTGTTAATGACCTATTTAGTTTTGTAAGAAATTTGCTTTTACATTTTCCTTTATTTAATAATTGGGATGATGTATATATTACTCAAAATTTAGCTACTTGGAATAAAGCTGGACGTATTCATAGCTTTTTAAAAAAAAGTAGTAAAATTAAAATTGATGGCAAAGGAACTATAAAATATAGGATATGGGAAGAGTATAATGCCCCTAAAAATCAAGACAACTTCTCCAATAATTTAATTTCATCTTCACCTGTTACCCTATGCTGCATTTTTTAGATATTCAAGATAAACATTCATCGGTTTTTGATAGTTTAGACTTGAATGAAATCTCTTAAAATTATATTTGTGAATATAAGCATTTACACCTTCTTTTAGCTCCTTTATAGATTGGTAATCACTTATATAAATATTTCCATGTTTAAGGGTTCTGAAGAACCTTTCTATCACGATATTATCTATACTTCTACCTCTGCCATTCATAGATATCTGGATATCATGTTTTTTGAGTAGCTGGGTATGCTCATAGCTTGTGTATTGGCTTCCTTGATCTGAGTTAAATATCTTAGGCTCAGGATACTTTGCAAGTGCTTCTTGGAGTACATCAGTTGCAAGTGTTGCATCCATAGCGTTAGATATTTTATAGGCAAGCACTGCTTTAGAGTGCCAATCAACAACAGCAGAAAGATACATAAACCCACCGTTGATACGGATATAGGTAATATCACCACTCCAAACTTCATTTGGTGTTGGTACATAAACGGTTTTTTTCTTACCATTTTGTTGCCAGTATTGTTTAAGTAGATAATCGTAGACTTGATGCTCAGGATGTTTGATACTTGTGACTCTTTTTTTCGTTGGATAGATTGCCTGTATGCCAAGTACTCCCATATATTTTAGTACTCTGTTTTTCCCGATTTGGTACCCATCTTCTAGCAGTTGCTTATGGATATATCTGTACCCATACTCTGAGTTGTCTGTGGCTATCTCATCTATTTTTTGTAACAGATTTATGTCTTTTTGGCTCATTGGTACTGGTTTATAGTAAAAACTGCTTCTGCTGATACCAACAATTTCACATTGCTCTGATATTGATATTTCTTTATGCTTGGACTCTATCAAAGACTTTCTGTCAATCAAGTCCAAGCTCTTTAACTTTCCCACTGCCCACTCCGCTTTTACAGTTGCCTTGCCAAGCGCTTTTGCTAATTGTTCATTTTCAGATTTAAGCTCTTCTATCTCATCTTTATAAGCTTTAGTGGCTCCACCAACATCAAATGCCAAAGAAGCATTTTCTAAAAATTGCTGTTTCCATTTTCCCAATGATTGAGAAGTTACTTCATACTTTGAAGCTAATTGGCTTGTTGTCATCTCCTCTTTTAGCATCTCTAAGACTATTTTTGTTTTTTGTTCAGCTGTATAAGTCTGACCTTTTTTTCTACTCATAATTCATCTCCATAATTCTTATTATTTTAACTTTTTTGAAAATAAATCTTACTGAATTATTGTCTTAGATTTTAGGGGCATTATA
>JAMOMX010000209.1 GCA_027066935.1 Sulfurimonas sp.
AAACTCTTCTAACATTTTCACGACTCCTTAAGTTATGTTAATAACTGAATTTTAACTACTAATAACTTGAATGTAGTTTAATGCTCTTTAGATATTTGTGTTAATTTCATGTGGAATTTTAAGCTTTCTTGGGTTATGCAAGAAGTCTAATGAGTAAATGATAATGATTATCCATCAAATAATAATCGTGTATAGTTACCTTGTGAAGTGTTGCAGCTTTGTTTACAATCTGCAAAAACATCTCTTTGTCATCTGAACGATTAAAGATATTGCTTCGGTTAACACCACGATTAATCACATAATGGTAGCCTGCTAAATCTACTCGGAAACGTGTTGGTATTGTCAATACTCCACTTTAATTGATAAAGAAGTATATTACAAAAGTGGAGATTCACTCACTGGGAGGGGTGTACTCATACTTATGTAACGGATATTTTTCCCCTTCAATGAACATTTTAGATATAAGTTTAATATTGCTATATATAGTTGTTTTAGATACAATACTTGTTGAATAAATAGTTGTATCTAAGTTACCATCATGTTTGGAAATTTAAATATGCCTATTTTATAAAAATAAGATTGGTAAATTAGTTTTTCGAGGTTTGAAATGAAAAAAGTATTATTAGTATGTTTAGGCGGGTTGTTTTTACTGTCAGGTTGCTCTAGTAGTGACGCACCTAGCTGTTCTTCATCTGATGTAAAAGATTTAGTTTTAGAAATCAGTGTTGAAGAAATGCAGAAATCTTTATTTTATAGATTTGGCAGAGGTGCTTCTGAGATGTATGAAAAAGTTAAAAGCAATAACTTTGATGATATAAAAGAAAATGAAAAAGCTTCATGGATTAAATTAAGAGAGCAGTATGACTCAATAAATAACTTAACAAGTGATTTAATATTAGATTCTATTAGAACAAGTAAAGTTGATGATAAACTATTGAAATCTACTTGCGAAGGAAACCTTAACCTTAACGGTAAATCTTTTAATATTACATATGATGCTCAAATAACTGATAGTGGTGATTTATATGTCAATGTTTATGGTTTTTATTAAGGAGCCTAAAGCTCCATCTTTTCTGCCGATACTTTTACTGGCTTTTTACCCTCAAGGGTACTTCGATATCACGAGAAAATTGCTCGACATCTATCTCTATATTCATCTCTGTGTCCTTAGGTAGTTGTTATTTTACCCGATTGACACAGATTTCTGAACGGTCCCTAGAGGTGTGATATAATTTACTCACCTATCAGGTGACACAAAGTTCTGAACGGTCTCTGCTAAACGATAAAGACATTATCAATAAATTGCTAAATGACTGAATCTTAATTTGTTTCTTTTTCATGCTCTAACTGAATTTTTAGTCGTTCCAAATTAGCTTGATTGGTAATCCATATACCAAATATTGTAAATAATGAACCGACAAACACTTCAACAAATGTAATCAATGGTACTGTATCCACTAAATATCCTTTTGTATGTATAACGTTTCAATAAGTGACCGCTATTGCTCCTATTATTTTGTTATGTGTCTTTATCGTCTTCAATATGCCATTTATACTGGCGAATTAAAGCTTCTTTTTTTGTTTTAAACAGTCTTTTGTCATTGCTAATGACTGCTTTTAATAGCCAGCCCCCATCTTTTCCTGCTTCTTTAACAGGGTTGGAAGATTTTCCTTCATGTTTATTGTAAAGTGCAAGCATAGGTGTTCCTTGCCAATAGAAGTTATCACCACCCATTAAGTCCCTCAATGAAAACCATTCATCTTTTTTATTCTTGCACCAGCAATAAACTGCACCTTGTAAAAAATCAATTATTCTTTGCTTTTCTTCACTAGAAATGCCATTTACTTTTCTTATTTCTGATTTTTCTACTAATCCCATTATTATCCCTTGAATGTATTATGTATATAACGAATATTGTATCTAAAATAACTATCTATATCAATATTGAACTTACATCTAAAATATTCATTGATTGGAGAAACATCCATTAAAAATACATGATGTTTCCTAAAGACTTGAAGGGGTATGGTGCATATATAGAAGAAAACTAACAAGGAATTGCTCCCAACGAAACAAACAAAATCGTTTTAAGATTTAAGATATAGAGTAATTTGATAAGGATATATAATATAATGATAAAAACAATACAAGGAGTTTTTATCATGAGAAAAGAGTATGATTTTAGCAAATCGGTAAAAAATCCGTATGCCAAGAAAGTAAAAAAACAAATCTCCATAAAGATCGAAGAAGATACCATTGAGTATTTTAAAAAATTATCAATAAAGGTTGGAATACCTTATCAAAACCTCATGAACTCGTACCTTACAGATTGTGCGAATAAACATATAGAACCCAAACTGGAGTGGGCTTAGCCTACGACCGCACCTTTTTAATCTGCTCATACGCCGCATTAATCGCCTGAACTTTTTGGGTAGACTCTTTCATGTAAGCATCGTCGGCGCCTTGCGCTTTGATGATGTCAGGGTGGTACTGCCGCACCAGTTTTCGGTACGCTTTTTTAATGT
>JAMOMX010000210.1 GCA_027066935.1 Sulfurimonas sp.
CAGGTCCAGATATCAAAACACTCATTGACTATGATGCACAAGATAACTATGAAGCTCAAAAACAAGAGATACAACAGATAATTACAACTCAACCGATTATACAAAGACCTATTGTCCCAGTTTCAACCCCTGTTGTTGTATCAAATAGTGGCTGCTGCGGTAATAGTGTAGATATATTAGGTGGCTTAAACTTTACTCAGGATAAATCATATCTAAAAAATGCTCCAATTGCAGGAATCAGATTAAATAAATGTGTAACAGACAATACATTCATTCAAGTTGGATACGATCGTCTATTTAACTCTGAGTATAAAGAGTCAGATGATAACTCTAAAAAATCAAGATATAAAAAAGTTGATATAAAGTCAGATAAAAATTACTTTGAAGAGACAGACATCGATCGTTTTTATCTAAATGGTTTTTATGAATTTAACAATCAAAACACTCTTTTTCCATATCTTCTTGCTGGTTTAGGATATGAACGCATACATAATGAAAAATTTAATGAAGAGTCAGGAGGATTTTTTAACGCAGGTGCAGGAGTTAAATATAAACTAACACCAAATGTAAATCTTATAACCCAAGCAACAGCCGTTAGAAAATTTAAAAACAATAATATAGACTTTATGGCAGCTTTAGGTCTTGGCATAGCACTAGGTTCAACTGGAGCACAAAATTATACACCAGTAGTAACTCAAAACAGATATCAAGAATCCAATGTAGAACACGAGCTAGTTACACTCACATATGAAGAACCAATAGTTATGCCAATAAGTTATATAGAAGAAGACCCTATAGATGCAAGAGTAAGCTATGAGGATGAACCTATAACAAACGAAAAAAAATATTATATTCAAATCGCAGCACTCTTTAAAAATGATTTATATGAAAACAATTCTCATTATTTGAGTAAGCTTGATACAAATAATTTACCATATGAAGTAAAACAGACAGATATTAGAGGAAAATCCGTTCAACTACTTTTGGTTGGACCATATGATAGTGATCTTGCAGCAAGAGAGGATTTAAGCAAGGCAAAAAGAGTTGAAAAAGGTGCTTTTATTAAAAAGATTTAAAACAAAGTGTTATTAAAGTAATTTTTTATTATACTTTTTTGAAAAAGGTACTCTTATGGACGGTTGTGTTAGTAAATGTATTTTTAGACTTGGTTTACCACTTGTACTTATTGGTGCGGTATTGGGGTTTATTGCTATTGCAAATATTAAACCTGAATATTTAGAAAAAGTTAATACACAAATTATAAAAATGGTTCAATTTGACAAAACAGAGTCAAAAGAGAGTTATAGAGTAGAGCCTAGTGCATTTGGAGAATAATTTGGTATAATAATTGCTTGTTATTTGATTTGGTTTAACTAAAGTTAAAAAAGGTTATTTTTAGTGAAAGTACTGTGGTTACTACTTTTTATCTCTATCTCTCTTATTGCTGATACTAAAAAAATAGAAAAATATATAAGCGACAAATTTTTAAAAACTTATCCAAACATGCATATAAATAGTTTAACTATAAAAAGGTATTCAAAACTTCCAAAAGATTTTGACTCTTATAAACTAAGTGAGATATATCTTGCAAAAAATAATCTAAAAAGAGAAAAAGGAAATGTCTCGGTCACTTTTACTAAAAATGGTCAAAAAAGAAAGATATTTTATAATTTTACTCTAGATGCAACTGTTGATGTACTAAGAGCAAATCAAAATATACAAAAAGGAAAGACACTTACTGATGATTTAGTAGATTTTATCTCTATAAAATTTACAAACTTTTATCAGATACCAATTACCGCTTATCACTTAAACAGATACAAAGCAAAAACAAGCATCATCGAGGGAAAAATCTTAACTTACAGACATATTTCAAAACTAACAGCGGTAAAAAGAGGCGATATACTAACAGCAACACTAAGAGATGGAGGAGTTATAGTCTCATTCCCTGCCCAAGCTTTAAAAGATGCCTATATAGGTGATGTTATCAAAATAAAGAGAAATCATAACAGCTTTTTTAAAGCTAAAATCATCTCACAAACCCAAGCTGAAGTTATAAAATGAAGTTAATCGTTGCTATCACAGGAGCAAGTGGAGCAGGACTTGGAAAAAGATTTATTGAAAAATTACCAAAAGATGTAAAAGTTTTTGCCATCATATCTGAAAATGCAAAAATTGTTTTTGAAAAAGAGGAAAATATTACTATATTTGATGATTCAAATATTGCAGCCTCTATAGCTTCTGGTTCGTTTAAATCAGATGCAATGATTATTTTACCCTGTAGTATGAATACTTTGGCAAAAATCTCTTGCGGAATTAGTGACAATCTTACAACAAGAGCAGCAAGCGTTATGATAAAAGAGCAAAGAAAACTAATTTTAGCTCCTCGTGAACTACCATTTTCATCTATTGCTTTGGAAAATATGCTAAAATTATCACAACTTCAAGTTATCATCGCTCCTCCTGTTATTGGATACTATTCTAATCCAAAAAACTTAGAAGAGATGGAGGATTTTTTGATTGG
>JAMOMX010000211.1 GCA_027066935.1 Sulfurimonas sp.
AAAAGAAGCCTTCTATTAATTTTTCTCAAAATGATAGGGATTTACTTAACTCTTATATCTTAAATGATACTGCAAATACCGACTCTAAAGGGCTTTTGTTGGTTTGAAGGTTGTCGAACTCAGGTTCATAGCAAATAAAAGAGTTGAGACTGCTAGACTCATCTCAAAGCTAGAAGACAAGTGGGCAAAAAAAATAGCCAAGCTTGATTGGAAATTACAAAAGGCAGAAGAAAAGATAAACGATAGAATCTCTTCTGCAAATAGACTAAGAACCAAAGAAGTTGCAAAGGCAGATGAAGCCACAAATGAGTTAATAAAATACTATGAAGATAACTCAAATCAAAACCAAAAGGTCATTGATAAATATAAAGGGATAGGGTTAATTGTTGCTGTGGCTGGAGAAATAATTGATGGTGTTTTAGCATTTGTTTTGTTCATGATTGTAAAGAGTAATCCTAATAATAATGGTGTTTTAAAAGTAGCAGAAAATACAAGAGAGATAGCTACTTTAAAAAACTTTCAAAACAAAGTTTTTTCTAAAAATCCATTTGAAAAAAAGGAAACAGATAGTCATAACTTTCATATAAAACATCAAGAAAAATCCCTTTCAAATTCTCTGTTTCAACAGATAAAAAGAGAATCAGAAATGATGGCAAAAGAAAAAAATGAACTTCTAAATATAGAAGGGATTTCTTACTTAAATCATCCAACTCAAAGAGAATTGATAAGAAGATTTAAAAGATATAACATAAATATAACACCTATACAAATAGGTGAATATTTTCACAAAATGGGAGATGAGATTTATTTTATAAATCAAAAGATGGGCTTTGTCTATGCTAAAGAAAACAGGGCTGTAGCATAGACATATAAAAAATTATAGGAATAATTTTAACAACTTGAGGAGATTTTGAAAAACAAAATCTTTGCATACAAAGGCACACAATGTGTGAACTTTTTATGCAACTTAGCACACAAAAGAACCTTTGTGTGCCACGGTCTCTCTGCACTTAAAAAGTGAGAGAGACCGTGGCACGGGTCGACTATTGTTTTTCTCGACTCCTCCCCTTGTGGGTGGACGAGAGAAAAGCAACTTTGGGAATTTTGAGGCACTTAAAAGCCCGATAAAATAGGCAATCAATACAGATTTTCTTCAAATCGCATCAAATTTGCCTTAAAAATACTATATTTTTACATTTAGTGTGTTTATTTTTTTAAATAACCTTATAACAGTTTTAGACACAATCAAATTTGTGTTTATTCCTAAAGGTGTTTTATGACAATTGTAATACTTAGATATAAAGACTATATAAAGTATTTACAAAACTACTATATTAATTATTCTGTCATCCAAATCAACCATACCAATATGACAGCACCTCTGGGGAGCCCCTATTCTAAAACTTTTACTGCAAAGTAAAAGTCCTTAATAACATAGTTTTCGTGGATTTTTCTATAAAAGGTCCCAGGTCTGAACTCACACTAGCTCCCCTGTCCCTCCAAAACAACTTGGAGGGATTGCCCTCAATTTTTAAAATTCGAGGGCTGGGGAGTAGTGGAGTAAGACTTAGTAAATACAAAAAATCCTTTTGTATTTTTCTCTTTCTAGAGGTAATAATGTTTGTAAAAATTTACATCTTTTTACAAACATGGGTAATAAAAATAGAAAGGAAAAAAGATGTTTAAAGTGGATGAAGAAAAAGTATCTAAGATACTAGGAATTAGTTTAGGAGGATTAAGAGAATTGCTAAAAAGGCAAAAAGGTTTTTTGGTAAAAAGGGGAATTGTTTCCTCAAAAAATCTTCTTGAATCTTATCAGATTTTAGCAGAGATAAAAGAAAGAGAAGAAAAAGAAGAAGCTAGGAAAATAGCTACAATTATCAAAAATCCTCTACTCGCAAAATATGCTAAAAAAATTGAAGATTTATACATGGCAGGATATGGAGCAACAAGAATTTCTAAAGCTCTTTTTATTGACCATCGTGTAAAAATTTCCAAAAACATGATTGAGAGACATCTCAAAAGTTTAAATATACATAGGAGTTCATAATGGCAAATTTGAAAGGAGGTAGCTATCCTAAACAAGCGAAAGATGGATTTCACAGAGTTGAAGCATTTGGTGTAAAACGATATGGAAGTGATGGTCATCTAACACACTCTGACGCTATTGCAGCAAAAAGGGATATGTTTTTTAGAGATATTGTAGCATTTGCAGAGGAGAATAAATTTTCTGCGAAATTAAATATTTTAATGGGAAATGAGACCGTTATGAACAAGTTTTTTGATAATCGTATAAAAGATTTATCTGTTGGCACAGCTGAAAATTATCTGAGGGGATTTAGTAGTCTGCTAGATGGGCTAAGAGAAAAAAATGTGACAATTAATAACACAATTCTCACTCCACGACACTCTAAGGATAAAAATAGTTTAATAGCCTAAAAAGGTTATAAATATGTTGGAACACTTAGCAAAAATGAGAGAAGTATTTTCAAACTACTACAAATGGAATCACCAAAGGAT
>JAMOMX010000212.1 GCA_027066935.1 Sulfurimonas sp.
CAGTACCCATTTTATTGCGGCTCTCATCATCGACTCCCTATCTTTTTCACTCTATATTCTATCTAAAAATAGATTTGATGTGTATCGGATGCGGTCTTTACTTTTTTTGTATATTTTTAAGTTTTTTTGCTTTTGAAAAGTCTAAATATTCACTAACATCCTTGCCGTTATCAAACTTTTCATCGAACTCTTTAGCTGTTATTGTTTTCATCATACTTCTTTTTAATTCTTCAAGTGAATACACTTCACTTTTCCCCGCTTTAAGCTCATCAATTCTTTTATCTGAAATCATTTCATCAAGTGTATCAAAATAGCTAATTACTGCTTTTTCAATAATATACGTACGAGAATGTGCAAGCTCTTGAGCATAAGCATCTAAATCTGTTAATAATGTTTCGTCCATCCAAATATTAATTGATTTTTTCATACGCTATCCTCTATATCTACAATTGTACTACAAGTTTCCATACATTTTAAGAGGAGTTTAATATTTGACTCAAGCGACAGCTTTGCCGTTCGTTTCGAAGTTTTGTTAGGTCTTAAATGCATTAAATATCGTATTTAATATCATTCTTATACCTATCCAATCATAGCTATTGATATTTTCTTGCTTACTTTCACAATCGTTAAGTTTTAAAAAGAATTTTTTTTGCACTTCTCTTTTTTGAATTAATTCTCCTTGATATTGCTTAAGAGATTTATCATAACCATTCCATTGAACTGGTATGAGATTAGTACTGTTATCTGTTAAAATCTCCAAGCCAAGATATATTTCAATGCTCCCAGCTAATCTATTAACATTAATATTTTGTTTTCCAGTTGGACCAAGTGTTGGATAATGTTCTGCAAATGATAAATTTGGGTAATTTAAAATAGAAATATTTTCAGGAATTGTTACTTTTTCTAAACCTTTTCTAGCTACAAAAGCTGCTGTGTCATTGTCAAAAATTGCGATAATTCTATTCTTTATTCCTGCCCCAATAAAACCTTTAACTTGTGCTACTAATGAACTTGCCCCTCCAGATGAGTTTGATAAACCAAAATCCATAAAAGAGTAGTAATCAATTAAATGTGGATAAAGTAATTTCATAGATCGCTCAATTATTGTTCTATCAGATGAACCTTCTGTCAAGATAATGATTTTTGAATTAATATCATAATCATTCAATAAAATTTCATTTGTAATTTCTCTTATATGATCTGTTGGTGCATAATATCCCGCATTAGTAACTTCAGTAATATCTTGAATAACAAAAGCATCTTTTTCACATGACTCAAGATATGCACGTAGATAAAAACGGAACTGTGTAGTTGGAAAGTTAAGAAACCAACCGTCACCTATTAAGTATTTAGCCAAACTTGATATATCGTATTCTTTATCATCTTTGTAATATGGTATATTTTTTTTTCTTAGTTCTAGAAAAGCATTTAGAAAGTCATCAAAACTTGAGTTTTCTAATAACTTTAATTCAGTTTTGTAGCTTTTTTTCAATTCTTTTATATCATTGTCTTTTATATTTTTCTTTAGTTCATTGATTAAACTATCCTTGCTAACATTAAAATCAATTTTCATTTTTTCTAATGTAAATCCCATAATTTCTAATCTATCAATAGCATATCCAACTGTAGTATTATATACAAGTGCAGTTTCCTCCGAATCATCTTCTAAAGTTCCCCATACTATATTGTTGCGATTAGAAACTTTTCTTTGAAAGCTTTTTTTATCACGCTCAGAAAAAATTGTCATTATTTCAGGATCAACATAGCTTTTGGATAAAAAAACTGGATAATTGTCAATTAATAATTCTGTATATGAACCCATGTTAGTTTTGATACTCAATACTTCTAGAAATCATTTTCACCTCTAATTTCATTATTAGAACTCTTCATACGTGCTTATTAGCTTTTCATAAATGTTCATCTTTAATTTTAGCAAAGTATTTTATCCAATTGCGATAGAAGATTTTTTAATTTACCTCTTCCTAACTTCGAAAATTCAAAGGTTATCAGTAGATATTTGTAGTTTAATTAATAAATGCCATAATTCATTATACAATACAAACTTCTTAAAAAAATATCATTGTTTAGCTTGCTTTAAAGAGTCTTATAACCTGCTATTCTCACTTTTAAAATCTTGATTTTCTTTAGCAATTCTAGTTAGCCAAACACTTCTTATCAAACTGAAAAAAGTAAAAACTATTATTTTTAAACACAATATTTGTAAAAATAGTTCCAGATATTATCAATAACTTAAGAAATATACGATGGAAAATTGAATTCCCTATCAATTACTTATGCCTAGTGCGATGTACTGCTAGACAACTAGTTAGGTTACCTACACACCTATTGTGCCCTAGTGTAACGTCCAAAAACAACTCTTTATTAAGAAAATATTGTATCACATAATCCTACACAATATTAAAATAAAGGAACAGATAAAACATCCGTTTAATTTCAGAAACGCCCTGACGCTACCTTTAAATACCCACACCTCTCCCCACCGTA
>JAMOMX010000213.1 GCA_027066935.1 Sulfurimonas sp.
AGTATTACGCAAAATATCAAAAATGTCTGGTGTTAAAATATAACGACCTATGATAGCAAGATTTGATGGCGCATCTTCTGGCTCTGGTTTTTCCACCATATTATTTACTTGTACTAAAGACCCTAAATCTAGTTCAGGACAACTTATAATATCCCCTGCAATTACACCATATTTACTTGTATCTTTCATAGAAATCTCTTCTACTGCAACTATAGAACAACTGTATTTTTCATACAACTTTATCATTTGGGTTAAAACAGCATCACCGTCATTATCACATAAATCATCTGCAAGTATTACAGCAAATGGTTCCTCCCCTATCAAAGTTTCACCACTAAGAATAGCATCACCTAAACCTTTCATCTCAATTTGGCGAGTATAACTAAATGTGCAGTTTGTTATAACATCTCTAATCTCTGTAAGATAATGCTCTTTTTGAGTACCCTTAATTTGATGTTCTAGCTCATAAGAGATATCAAAATGATCCTCAATAGCGCGTTTGCCACGACCAGTAACTATAGCCATGGTATTAAGTCCAGCTTCAATAGCTTCTTCTACACCATATTGAAGTAATGGCTTTGTAAGTATCGGAAGCATCTCTTTTGGAATTGCTTTTGTAGCAGGAAGAAATCTTGTTCCATATCCAGCTGCTGGAAAAAGACATTTTTTTATTTTATTTTTCATTATATTTTTAATTTATACACTTTAGCATGAGGATTAACTAATACCTTCTCAAACAGGCTTTTATCATAATTTTCAAGAACCATTAGTTGGATATATAAAGAGTTATATGTATCTTCATCAAGAACTAAAATAGTATTATAGTTTTGCATAAAAACTACAGTAAAATTTGAATTGAAGTTTAGCAATTGTTGTTGTACTATTAATTCCATATTATTATCATAAAATGTTTTTACAAATCTTCTTATTGGGAACTTATCATTATTAAATTGTATAGTTTTATTTTTCATATCTAAGATAACACCACTACCAAGATTAGTAATATTGTCTTTAGTTTTAAAATTTTTACTTATAAAAAAGAGTGGCTTAGCTCCAAGAGTTCCATGCATCAAATCAATATTTGAGAATATTTTTACTGTTGGATATATATTTAGCATTCTAAATGGTAGATAAAAATAAATATCTCTTGTTTTTTTAGGTAGTTTTATATCTAGCTCCAAAGATAATAAAAAATCATTTGTATCATCAAAACCATAATCTTTTGTCATCTCCTCTATATTGGTAAAAATTGTTTTGTTTTTACCCTTAAAAGCTTTCTCTGTATATTCAACATCAAGCCTTGCCATTTTTGCTGCTATATATTGAGGGTTTGTTAAAGCAAAACTAATTGGAAAATTTACACTTCCGTTATGTTTTCCACCATCTCCAAGTGTTTTTACATCTGAAAAGTACCTTATAGGATAGCCATAATCCCACCATGCCACTACATAATCTTCTCTATCAGCAATACCTTTTAATGAGTTTAGTATTTCAGCTTCTTCTACATTAAGAACGGTTGGAACTTTATAGCTATCTATGTGTTCATAATTTGGGTATAAAATAGCAAAAGTAAAAACAAAATAAGAAAAATATTTAATACTTTTTTTATCTGTGATTTTTGAAGTTAATTCTGTTATCAAAAAAGCGATACCCATTGCAAGAATTGGAACCGCGTATATTGTAAACCTAAGTCCACCAAACCATGCTAAAAAGCCAAGCCCAATCATAGGAACTGCAAAAAGCATAACTCGATGTTTATACGCTAACCATATATATCCGATTAATGAAAGGATAAAAGTAACACTATGTCCACTAATACGGTTTGCAAAAACTTCAAAAGGGATTTTTCCAGCTTCTCGAATTGTTTGCATAACTGAATAAAAATGTAAACCTAATCCTTCTTTAGTAGCTATTACATCTTGAGTAAAGACATAACTTTTAAGTAAACTCCAAATAGGTGTAAATCCACCAGATATAAAAAATAGAGCGATAGAGATACCTAAAATGTGATAAACATATTTTTGAAGTTTTTCTTGTTTAAAAATAAAAAAAGCAACCAACACTAACAATAATCTGATATATCCATCAAAATTAATCATAGCTAACATTATGATAGAAAGAAACTTATAATTATAAAGATTCTTTCTATCAAAAATTAGCGTGTAGAGCAAGATTAAACCAAAAAAAGAAAATTCTAAAGAGAAGCTTTGTGGATACCACCAACGATAAAGTAAAACATCTAATGCTGCAATTAATATATATTTATCTTGATTTGTATTTATAGCCCATATTATTGACCAAAGTAAAAACATTGGAAATACAATGTTTAACATGTCAGTATCAAAATATCCAACCATTGTACGGTTGTAATAACTCAAAGCTATACTAGCTAAAAGTGCTGCGATTAAACCCATCTCTAAATTTTTAAAGTTTTTTGCAATTAAAATAATTGGAATTACAACTAATGAGCTTAAAAATACACTGATATAAAGTAT
>JAMOMX010000214.1 GCA_027066935.1 Sulfurimonas sp.
CACTTGCACTACCTTGAAAAAGAGTATTTACACTCTCTCTCTCATAAGCTGCTCTAAACATTGGTTTAGCATTTACAAAATCAAAATACCTTCTACGCCCAAGTAAAGTTTGAACATATCCACTCTCTTTTGCTCCATCAACTATACCTCTGAAATATGATTTTACTGATGGAAAACTTAAAAAATATTTCTCTATAATCTCTTTTGCTTCTTTAGTTGAGATATCAAGAGTTTGTGAAAGTTTTTTCTGCCCCATCCCATAAAGAAGTCCAAAATTTACAGTCTTTGCAACATCTCTTTTTGAATCAGCTTTATCTTCACCAAAAAGTGCTACAGCCGTTTGTCTATGGATATCTTTGTTATTTTTAAAAGCATCTATTAAAGTTTTGTCTTGAGAAAAATGAGCAAGAAGACGAAGCTCTATTTGTGAATAATCTATCCCTATGAGTTTTTTGCCTTGTGGTGCTATAAAAGCTTTTCTTACCTCAGCACCAAGTTTAGTTCTAGTAGGTATATTTTGTAAATTTGGGTTTTTTGAACTAAGGCGTCCTGTTGCTGTCCCTGTTTGAACAAAAGAGGTATGAATTCTTCCATCTTTGTCTTCATTTGAGAGCTTAAGTAGTGGCTCTATATATGTTGAATAAAGTTTATATACTTCACGATATTCTAAAAGTAGTGGAATAATGCTATGAGAATCTATAAGTGAACTTAAAACCTGCTCATTTGTAGAGTATCCTGTTTTAGTTTTTTTACCGACAGGCAATCCTAAATGCTCAAAAAGTATAACACCCAATTGCTTAGTTGAGTTAATGTTAAACTCACTTCCAGCTAATGTATGAATTTTATTTGTTAAATCAAAAAGTGATGCTTTTACTTTATCTAAAAATATTTCTAAAAATTTTGCATCTACTTTTATGCCCACTTTTTCCATTTTTAAAAGTGTTTGGATAAATGGAAACTCTATCTCTCTTGCTTCTTCTATTAGGTGCTCACTGTTTTGAAGTTTTAATCTATCTAAAAATAGATTATAAAGTTTAAAAGTGATTAGAGCATCTTCTGCAGCATATTGAGATGCCATCTCTAACTCTACATTTGCAAAAGTCTCACCCTTTTTAACTGTATCTTTAAAAGCTACCATTTTATGGTCTAGCAATGCGTCTGAGAGCTTATCTAAACTAAGTGCTGATTCTGGATTAATTAACCATGCAAGTATCATACTATCGCCATAAATATCTAAAGTGTCCTCATCTAAAAGCCTACTTATAAAATGTAGGTCAAACTTGATATTGTGTCCAACCACTTTAGATTTAAAAATCTTACGTATAGCTACCTTTGCATCACTCTCGCTTATCTGATCACCTACACCCAAATAATAGTGTGCAAAAGGTACATAATAAGCATATTTTTCATTAAAAGCAAAACTAAAACCAACTAATTTATCATTTTCATAATCTAAACCTGTTGTTTCAGTATCAAAAGCTATTAGAGTATTTTCATCAATAGAGTTTAGAACTCTATTTAAACTATTTATATCAGTTATGAGAGTAGTTTTAAATTCTAATTTATTAGTTTGTACCTCTTCATAAGCTACTTCTACAGCTTTTTTATGAAATTCTTCACTTATATGATTTTTAGCTTTAAGCATTCTAATAATTCCGTTTTGCTCGTACTTAACAAGCTCGTCATAAATATTTAAAAATGGATTTTGTATATCCATAGTATATTGTTCAAAGTCTATTGTATCAAATACATCTTGTTTTAGAGTTACTAACTTTTTTGACATATATGCATCATCTTTAAACTCTATAAGTTTTTTTTGCATAGCACCTTTAATAGTTGCTAAATTATCATAAACATTATCAAGTGTCCCATACTCTTTTAAAAGTTTCTCAGCACCAACTTTTCCTATCCCTTTTATACCAGGAACATTATCAGAAGAATCTCCAAGGATAGACTGATAATCTATAAACTGTGATGGAGTTACACCATATTTTTCAAAACAAGCATCCTCATCCATAGTTTTTCTCTTTATAGCATCAATTACTACAACTTTTCCATCATCTATTAGTTGATATAGATCTTTATCATGAGATACTATGCGTACATCATATCCCTTGTTTTTTGCTAACTTTACAACAGTAGCTATCATATCATCAGCTTCAAATCCAACTTTACCTAAAGTCTTATAACCCATTTTGTCTATCCACTCTATTGCAATAGGTAGTTGCATACTTAACTCTTCAGGTGGAGCTTCACGATTGGCTTTATAGTTAGGGTCTATCTCATTTCTAAATGTATCCCCTTTAGTGTCTATTGCAAAAATAATATAATCACTATCGTGATTTTTTTGTAAAGTTGATATAAAGTTTGTAAAACCTGTTAATAAGCCTGTTGGAAAACCATCTTTATTTGAGAGATGTTGAGGAAGTGCATAAAAAGCACGAAAGAAAAATCCAAATGTATCTATAATTGTAACAACTTTATTCATGCA
>JAMOMX010000215.1 GCA_027066935.1 Sulfurimonas sp.
ACTCTTTTAGTGCTGTTGGCACTTGATAAGCTTTTATACCGATAGAGAGTTCTACTTGTCTAAACTTACCTGCCCAATCCCATACATCACCAAACATATCTCTATGAAGGAGAGAAAGCCACTCATAAGTAAATGGTGCTAGTTTTTTAGATAAGGAGCTGAGAGGTACTTCAAAGTAGCAAGTGCGATATTGTTAGCTTCATGTACATAAATCTCTTGTATCGTGTAGAGTTTTTCATCTAGGCTACCCAAAGTGTGTTTTGGTAGTTACCACTTAGGAACTCTTTTTCATACATAGAGATGATGTTATTTAAGCTCTTGTCATCCAACCCTTGCAACTCCAATGCTGATGTACCTTGAACCAGCGATGCCATATATAAGGCTTTTTGATGTGCTCTGTTCTCTTTCAACTCTCTAAGTGATATTTGTTCATTACCTGCAAAGTCTAAACCTAAAAGATTTGTTATCTCTTCAATGGTGCTTAGTTTAACATCTTCATTTTTTAATACTCTATTTACAGTTCTAACACTTACATTGCTAAGTTTTGCAAGGTTTTCAATGGTTATGTTTAGTTGTTCTTTTCTCTCTATGATTTTATTTATTAACTCTAATCGCTTCATAACTAAACTCCTTTTCTTTCATTATGCCATAAGTGGCATAATGTGTCAATATGAGTAGTATCTGTAATAACTATGCTTTTTTAACTATCTTTAAAGTATTCATAAATTCCTTTATACTTTTTTGCCCTTAACTTTCTAAATCCCAAATTAAACCCTATTTAAATATAATGTATTTGTAAAATATAGAGGTGTAGTCTTTGGTGGAATTATTGGATTGGTATCATCGTTTTTACTTTGATGTTTCATTTTGAAATATTTTTTAACTAAAATAAATATTTATGTATAATTCTAGCAAAGGATAAGTATTGAAACCAAATAGTATAGAGCTTTTTGCAGGTGCTGGAGGATTGGCTCTTGGCTTAGAGAAGGCAGGAGTCAACCATGTTTTGCTAAATGAGATTGATAAATATGCATCAGCTAGTTTGCAGACAAATAGACCAAATTGGAATATAATTTGTGAAGATGTTAAAAATATAGATTTTAAGCCATACAAAGGTATAGATTTATTAACTGGTGGTTTCCCTTGTCAAGCTTTTAGCTATGCAGGAAAAAAACTTGGATTTGAAGATGCTAGAGGTACTCTATTTTTTGATTTTGCAAGAGCTTTGCAAGAGAGTGAAGCCAAGGTTTTTTTGGCAGAAAATGTTCGTGGACTTTTAAGTCATGATGGAGGAAAAACTTTGCAAAGTATGATAGGGGTATTTGAAGAGCTAGGCTATCATATATTTGAGCCAAAAGTTTTAAAAGCTATTCATCATAGAGTACCGCAAAAACGAGAGAGACTTTTTATAATTGGAGTAAAAAAAGAGTATAAAAACAAAGCAAAGTTATTTTGGCCCACACCGCTTAAAAATATTTATAATTTAAAAGATGCTCTTAAAAAAGGAGAATTATATGATAGCGATGTCAAGTCTTCTATTGGACAAAAATATCCTCAAAAGAAAAAAGAGGTGTTGGAGTTGATTCCTCCTGGAGGGTATTGGAGAGATTTACCTCTTCATCTTCAAAAAGAGTATATGAAGAAAAGTTTTTATCTCGGTGGAGGAAAAACAGGAATTGCTAGGCGAATAAGCTGGGATGAGCCATGTCTAACACTAACATGCTCTCCGGCACAAAATCAAACAGAGCGATGTCATCCAGAAGAGACTAGACCATTTGAGGTGCGAGAATATGCAAGAATACAAACTTTCCCAGATGAGTGGATATTTGAAGGCTCAATGAGCCAACAGTACAAACAAATTGGAAATGCAGTTCCTGTAAACTTGGCTTATGCCGTGGGAAAGTCTGTAGTGGGATTATTAAAAAGTATTGAACATGGTTAAATATAATTTAGGTTTTATTAGTGATGAAAATATTTATAATCATGTAAAAAATACTGCTTATAAATACCGTTTTAATATTGATTTAGAGAAATTTAATAAAAATCTCATTGATCCTATAAAACTTACTTTTGATGCAGGTGTGTATCGAAAAAGTTTTGAAGAGATTATTGAAAGTGAAATTATAAGACAGATGGATAAATCAAACACTAATCATATCGGTTATTTTCATCAGAATATTTTTAATTACCTAAATCATGATTGGATTATTCCCAAAAGTGGATTTGACTTAATCAATAAAAAAGATAAAATTTTTGTTGAGATGAAAAATAAACATAATACAATGAACTCTTCATCTTCTCAAAAAACTTATATTGCAATGCAACATAAAATCTTAGAAGGAGCAGATATTACATGTATGCTTGTAGAGGTGATTGCTAAAAATTCTCAAAATATACCTTGGAAAATTACTATTAATGGAAATCAATACAATCATGACAATATAAGACGAGTATCAATTGATAAATTTTATGCTTTAGTTACAGG
>JAMOMX010000216.1 GCA_027066935.1 Sulfurimonas sp.
TTGGACAAGCTCTGAATAAGCGCATTCCAAATCAAGAAACTCTCAAAAAAGAGATAAAGGCTTGGCAAGATAACCGAAATATAAATACTAAAACTACGGACTGGAAATTCACGACAAAAGATGCCCGGGTGAAGTTGAAAAAACTTTATCCTACTATTATTGAAACTAAGAACATCTCTTTATGAGTGGTGGGGTACTAGTACTATTCCCATATCCAGAAACCTCAGCTAACATCCACCATCCATGGCCATCTAATATTTTAAGTGAACTACTATTAAAGTAACTGTTGATTTTATAATATTCATTTTTAAATAATGTTTTTGATTCAAGTATTTTTTTTTTTGAAAAACTAGAAACAATTAATTTTTTTTCAGAACTAATAATTTCAATTCCTAAACAATCTGATGATTGTTTTGAAAGTTTTAACATTTCAAGTAAATGTTTATTACAATTATATTTACCTGTAATATCTTTTAAGATATTTACATTATCGTTTATAGGTTCCCAATTCTTTGGATAAGGTTTTTTATTTACACAACCTGACATGAGGATAAGGATAGTTAATAATATAAGAATCTTAGTATTCATTCATAATCTCCTTGTTATAACGTTCATCTTGAGCCAATAGTTTTCCGCTCGCGGTAAACTATTGGCTCCTAGTTCTTGTTATATGCGCTGTTTATCATTCATTGTTTAGCTTTTGAACAATAATATCACTTCTACCTTTATTCTTATAAATATCATAGTTTCCAAATGTTCTTCCTGCAATATATGTTTCACCATTTGAATCACTGAAAATTCCATTTATTTTATCAAGAGTTGGTGTACCATATTGAGTTGTCCAAAGTTTTTTTCCATTTTTATGAAACTTTGAAATAAACATATCTGTAATTCCAAGTTTAGAATTACCATCCAAGTTTCCAGCTGTTTTTCCTGCAATGTAAAAATGACCATCTATAATATTAGTTATACTATTGGCTTGTTCCATTTCAGATGTTCCATATTGGTTAGTCCAAATAATGGAGCCCTTATTATCAAGTTTTGAAATAAAAATATCATTTAATCCCATATTAGTATTTCCTTCAAAGCTACCTGAAGTAAATCCAGTTAAATAAATACTTTCTAAATCACTTGAAGAAATAGCATTTGCAAAATCTAAACCGTTTGTACCATACTGTTGTATCCAAATCTGCTTCCCATCTTTATCGAGCTTAACAACAACAATATCATAACTACCTTTATTGGTATATCCATTTATGGAACCATTTGTTCTTCCTGAAATGTATATATTGTTGTTCTCATCTATTGATATTGCATGTGCAACATCTACCGAAGGTGTGCCAATTTGTCTATTCCATAGTAAATCACCTTTGCTATTAAACTTGCTAATAAACATGTCTGTGTCACCTAGGTTACTATTATTTGGCATACTCCCTTCAGTATACCCTGCTATATATATATTTCCGTTTTTATCTGAAGCAATGTCATTAGCCCTATCATTTGAATTACTGCCGTATTGTTTTATCCATAATCTTTCACCTTGTTTATCAATTTTAATAACAACAACATCTTCTTTTCCTGCATGAGTATTATTTTTAAATTGACCACTAGTTGAACCTGTTATATAAATATTTCCAGCTTCATCATTAGTAATTGCATTAGCTTGGTCACCTAATGGTGTACCAAATAACTTTGTCCATAATTTCTTTCCACTGTTATCAAATTGTGTAACAAAGATATCATATTCACCTATGTTTTTATTATTCTCAAGATCACCCCATGTATGTCCTGTTGTATAAATGTTTCCATTCATATGTGCTGTTATAGCTAATGCTTCATCATATTTTTTTGTTCCATACTGATTTGTCCATTCAATATTACTATTGTCTTTTTTTACAATTTTAATTTGTTCAGGCTTACTTTTTTCAGTTACTAAATTAACATAGTCTGAACTTTTTGTATCACATCCTACAAAAAAGTACAGAACGATTATTGGTATGTAACTTATTTTCAATATTGTCATTATTATTTATCCTTTTGCTGATATTGTAAAATGGTTATTTACTTGAAGCATATAACTTATTCAATGAACATATTATCATAAAAACACTCAATAGAATAAATAACGAACAATTAAAATGTATGTTATTTACTAAATATAGTGAAAAATATGCCAATTTAACATTATTTTTTTCTAAAAGACAAAAAAATAGATATTATCCTTAAAAAATATGTGTTCTTTTAATGCTTTAAAAGCAAATAACAGAACACTTTGTATGTTATTTGGAAAATAACCCATTAAAAGATCATTATGTTCCTTAAACGAAATATTTTAAATTACTTCAAGAAATACTAAATAAAAATAAGGAATTAAGATAAGTATAGGGTTCACCTCTTATTTTAATAAATTTATTGCACTTACCCTTGTTGAGCTAGTCTTTTTTTAACTATTTACTTTAGGAAGGAAACATCAGTTGCTGTTTCTTACTTATCAACTCTGTATTTCTTTGATATAGTGTTTTTTGTTATGTTTTGCTAGAATACTTTATAGTATTTAAGAAGTGAGTTCTTTTACAGTCTCATCGAAAACAAAAAACAAATTTTTGTGTTCCACCGTTGCTTAAATTAAACACCATCGCCACCGTCAGGTATAAAGGAGAACCATCTTAATAATAATTGAACTAGCACTATTTATAGGTGCTTTATATAGAGGATGGGTTGTTGGAGCAATAATTGCATTTATTTGTTTATTAGGAGCACAAATTCTAAGTGTTGAACTTAATATAGAAAGTGAAACATTTAATTCAACAGTTGAGATAATATTTATTCTGAGTCTTGTAGCAATGATTACTTTTCCTAAAAAGACAAAAGAATTAAAATGTAAGCACTGTAACGCGACTGTAGATAGAAGTGATTTTAATTGTAAAACTTGCAATAGACCGTTAATAGATATGAGTCTACAAGAGAACTTAAATAAAGATAAGTATTTATTAACAGCAGTTCTACAAAATCAAAATGACTTTATTAAAATTAAAAATAAAATTATTTCACAATTTAAACAACTTGGATACAACAAAGAGGTTATCAATAAAGATGATACTCTTATGTTAAATAGTGATACTATTGAAAAATCATACATACTTGTAAAGCTTCAAGGACATAGTTTATCAATTGAAGCTTTTAGAGCAGAAAAACCAAATATTAAAATTGATGATAAAGGTAACTTTGTTGAATAAGTATTATTTACTACCTAACAATTTCTAGGCGATGCAATAATTTACCAAAGCAAGAAAATCATTGCTCTCCTTAAACATTAACTTAAAACAAAAAAAGGAACTCTATGCCACTAGACTTATCGGAATCACTTGTTATAGGAATATCTGCAACTGCTTTATTTGATTTATCCGAAGCAGATAAAATCTTTAAAGAAAAAATTGATAAGGATCCTGAAACAGCTATTGAAGAATATCGAAAATATATGCTTGAAAATGAAGACAAACCCTTAGAAGATGGAACGGGCATGCCATTAGTTAAAGCTTTACTTAATTTAAATAAATTTCAAAAAGATGAAGAAGCCGCACCTATTGTTGAAGTGATTGTAATGTCTAGAAATAGCCCTGAAACTGGCTTTAGGGTTCTTAACGAAATTAGAAAAAGGAAATTAAAAATTTCTCGGTCTGCATTTACCGCAGGAGAATCAAATGTGGATTATCTTGAAGCTTTTTATGTTGATTTATTTCTAACTACAAGTGAAAGTGATGCACAAAAAATTGTAGATAGTAATGTATGTGCAGCAGCAATTGTTAAAGCGCCACCAAAATCAAGCGAACATTTAGATGAAAATCAGGTTCGTTTTGCATTCGATGCAGATGCTGTTATTTTTAATGAAGAAAGTGAACTTATTAATCAAGTAGATGGTTTACCAAGTTTTCATAAAAATGAAGATACTAAACAAAATATTCCTTTAACTATGGGTCCACATGCAAACTTATTAATCAAATTATCAAAAATGCAAGAAAGACTACCCGGTCGTATTGAGTTTTCACCTGTAAAACTAGCAATAATGACAGCTAGAAATAGTCCAGCTGAAATGAGAGTCATAAAAACACTTAGAGACTGGAATGTATATGTTGATGAAGCATTTTTTCTTGGAGGATTACAAAAAAGTCGTTTTTTAAAAGCTTTTAAACCCCATATATTTTTTGATGATCAGGATTCTCACTTAGACCCAGCTTCAGGGGATATCCCATCTGCTAAAGTTCTTTATCCTAGTCATTCACCTTTAACAGAGTTAATCAAAAATAGAAAGAAAGCTAACAAAAACAAGAAAACTAACAGTTTGCCCTAGCGAAAAAACTATTGCTTACGACAGTTGCTATACATACAATACACAAGGATTACTTTGATTAACTTAGATAAAAAAATATTTAAAGCATTATCTAACTCTGAAAATGGAGAAGTTAATGCTAATACAGTTTTTTATTATTCGCAAAAAGAAAATATTATTTCAGCCAAATACGATGGTGGAGAAATCATCAAAGGTAATATAGTTGGAAAACAGTTAAAAAATGGTGATTTTGATTTTGTCTATCTTCATATTAATAAAGATGGACAATTAAAGGTTGGTAAATGTTTATCAACTGCTATTTTGGAAGATGGAAAAATAAAACTATTTGAAAAATGGCAATGGCTTAATGATGATATGTCATCTGGAACATCTGAACTAATTGAAATCAAAAGGCTATCTAAACAAAATGAAACAAAAAACTAGAATTACAGCATTAAATATAGCTGTTGCGCAGTTAACATCAACATTATTATTACCTATAATTTGGATATTAGTTGGGAGCATAGTTGTTTGGCTTTTAGTAGACACAGAAAAAATTTCAGATAATATTGCTACTCCTATTTACTACTTAATACTCATTTTAAGTTATTACTTAGGTCTGAAATATTCATTTCATTATGTCTCCAAAAATTTGATTGTTACACAACCAAATAAAAGTGCAAAAATATCTAGTTTCTTATTTTATTTTGGATTAATATCAACTTATTTAGGGTTTTACCTTTATACTCAAGAACATAACTATTTAAGAGTAATAACATATTTTATAATTGCATTTGTATTTACAACAATGACCAAAAAGTATTTTTCATCCTTAGAACCAGATAATAAGTTAAATGAATATAGCTTTATACTACAAATAAGTTTTACTATTATAAACCTTTCATTAGTCATTATGTTAGCCATACTAGCTATATGGTTCATGATGAAATATAATGGAGTATATCTATCTTATGTTTTTTTAATAGTTTTTTGGATGGGAAATTATGGATATAAAATAAATAACTTTTTGTTTATCCCTTATTTTTATAAAGATGGTGAACCTAAACCATATAAAAAAATTATAACTAGTTTACTTTTATCTGTACCAATCAATATATTTTTATTTTATATGATTAGTATAGGAGCATTGTCAAAAGTATAACAGGTACATAAGGTTTTGGGAAGCAAACTAAAGAGTTATGTGATGCGTATTGCAGAAGATAGGGGGTTGTGCTTTACAGCTTTTTTAAAAACAGATTTTGCTTGATGTTTGTGCTATATTAATCAATCCAGCATACGCTAAGAAGTGTTTTAAATTCAAAAGAATTTTGAGTTAAGATAAAATTATAGTAGTTTTTTTATCTTTTTGTATTCCATTAAATCTATGCAGAAACATTTATATTGTTTCCAATACCTGATTTATGTGCTGCTGTTTTTTGAGATTGTTCTTGAGCATCTTTAAGTGTAGAGAGAACTTGTTGTTCTTGAACATCAATCGCCTTTTTTATTGAATCTTTTCCTGCTTGTACTGAATCCACTTCAGTTTTAACTGAAATATTTGTTGAAGATGATACATCCATAATAAAGCCTTTATATTGAATATTATACATTATATTGGTTATTTCTTTTAATCTTTATTAAAATTATATGTTAAAATCTTTTTATGAATTTAATAAATAAAAAAGCAGTTTGTATTATGAGCGGAGGGATGGACTCAACTCTTAGTGCTTATATGATGAAAAATGATGGTTTTGAGATAGTTAGTGTTCATTTTAACTACAATCAAAGAACACAAACTAAAGAGCTAGAATGTTTTAATAATATATGTGATTGTCTTGATGTAAAAGAGCGTTATATTTTAGATTTAGATTTTTTTGAAAAATTAGGAGCTTCTGCTTTGACAGACAAAAGCATAGATGTTCCAATATCTGGGACAGAAGAAGGTGTACCAGTCACTTATGTACCTTTTAGAAATGGTATATTTTTAAGTATGGCAGCTGCTATTGCTGAAAAAGAAGGAGCAGAGGTTATTAGTATTGGTGTAGTTGAAGAAGATGGTAGTGGTTATCCAGATTGTAGAGATACATATATAAAAAGTATGCAACAAAGTATCAATTTAGGTACAAAAGATGAAACAAAAATTGAAATTCATATGCCACTAGTAAAATTGCAAAAAGCTCAAATAGTGCAAAAAGCTATAGAGCTAAAAGTTCCGCTTCATCTAACTTGGAGTTGTTATAAAGATGAAAACTTAGCATGTGGTGTTTGTGATAGCTGTAGACTTAGATTAAATGGCTTTAAATTAGCAGGAATAAGCGATCCAATACCTTACAAATAATATAAAATTTAATGAGTTAAACATAACTCATATATGCAAACCAAAATTAAAAAATAGTTATATAAATGTTACTAAAGATGGAGTGATCCTTAAAACACCTAAAGTATCACAAAAGTACATAAATAACTTGTTAGAAGAAAAACAACATTGGATAAGAAAAAAAATTATTTATTTAGATGATAAAATTGTAGTTAATAAAGAGATTCTGGACGAAAGCAAGGCAAAAGAATATTTAAAAAAAAGAGTGGAAATATACTCAAAAAAAATGAATTTATCATTTTTAGAACTAAAATTCAGAAGGATGAAACGAAGATGGGGTAGTTGTAGTTCAAAAAAAATAATTACTTTAAACTTATACCTATATAACACACCAAAAGAGCAAATTGATTATGTAGTAGTACATGAATTGGCTCATTTAAGACACATGAATCATTCTGAAAAATTTCATAATTTAGTAAATAAATATTTCCCAAATAATGCTCAAACACACTCAAATTTCCATATTCTTTAATTATTTTAAAAATAACCTAAGAAATTTACTTAATTAATTTAGATATAAATTTCTTTAGATAATATTATAGATACTTTATAAAGTATGTCTACATCAAGTGCTTGAAATATTTTCAAAGATACTTAGATTAGGTAAAAAACAAAGGAGAGATATGCAACCAGAGTATTTACCAAAAAAAGAGGGTCTATATGATCCAGAGTTTGAACATGATGCTTGTGGGGTTGGTTTTGTTGCTCACTTAAAGGGTAAAGCCTCTCATAATATAGTAAAAAAAGGTATAGAGCTTTTAATAAATCTTGAGCATCGCGGTGCTGTTGGTGCTGAAAAAAACTCTGGCGATGGAGCTGGCATACTTACACAGATGCCAGATAAATTTTTACGCCGTGTACTAAAAGAGAAAAATGGTATAGAGCTTCCAGAGTTTTCTCACTATGGTGTAGGTGTAGTTTTTTTACCAAAAGATCCTGAAGCATATTCTGAGTGTAAAACTATAGTTGAAAACTGCATAGAAGAACTTGGTCAAGAATTTCTAGGTTGGAGAAAAGTTCCAACTGCAAATGATTCTTTGGGTGAGACTGTTAAATCAATAGAACCTTATGTTCATCAAGTTATTGTAAAACGAAATATTGAGTTAGAAGATGCAGAAGCATTTGAGCGTAAACTTTTTGTTATTCGCAAATATGTACAATCACAAGTTACAGCTTCAAGTGTTCGTGGCACACAATACTTTTATATGCCATCTATGTCATATAAAACTATCTCTTATAAAGGTCAGCTAATAACTGAGCAACTACCTTTATACTTTGCAGATATAAATGATGAAGATTTTGAGTCAGCTATAGCTGTAGTTCATAGTCGTTTCTCTACAAATACCTTTCCATCATGGCCACTAGCACAGCCATTTCGCTATATCGCTCACAATGGAGAGATAAATACTCTAAGAGGAAATATAAACTGGATGAGGGCACGCCAGTCGATGTTAAAATCAAAACTATTTTCTGAAGATGACTTAAATAAAATCTATCCATATCTTATAAATGAGGCAAAAGGTTCAGACTCTTCTGTTTTAGATAATGTAGTAGAACTTCTAACTCTAGCTGGCCGCTCACTTCCCCATGTAATGATGATGATGATTCCAGAGGCTTGGAAAGATGAGGAGATGGATGAAGAGCGTCGTGCATTTTATGAATATCATGCTACATTTATGGAACCTTGGGATGGTCCTGCTTCTGTTGCATTTACAGATGGTAAAATTATAGGCGCTACACTAGATAGAAATGGGCTTCGTCCATCTCGTTATTGTCTTACAAAGGACAATATCCTTATTATGGCATCAGAACAAGGTGCGTTAGAATTTGCACCTGAAGATATAGTTCTAAAAGGTAGAGTCCAACCTGGTAAGATGTTTTTAGCTAATTTGGAAACTGGTCGTATCATAAGTGATGAAGAGATAAAGGTTAAAATATCACAGAGTCATGATTATGCTAAATGGGTTAAAAAACAAAAAATTAACCTTGATGATTTAACTTTAAATAAAGAGGTGAAACAACCAAACCACACAACTATACTCCAAAGACAAAAGTGTTTTGGTTATACCCAAGAGGATTTAAAAATCATACTAGCCCCTATGGCTAACACTGCATATGAAGCAACAGGGTCTATGGGTAATGACTCAGCTCTATCTGTACTATCTAGTGCATCGGTAAATCTGTTTAACTACTTTCATCAGCTTTTTGCACAGGTGACTAACCCACCAATTGATCCTATTCGTGAAGAGTCAGTTATGTCTCTTATCTCATATATAGGTCCCCAAGGAAATCTTTTTCAAGAAGTAGATGAAGATAGAAAGTTCATAAAACTAAAATCACCAATCCTTACAAATATACAATTTGAAAAACTAAGTGGATTAAATGAATTTAACTTTAGCTCAAAAACTATACCTATTCATTTTGATGCCAAAAAACAAGGTTCAATGAAAGAATCACTTGATAGAGTTATAAAAGAAGCAAGCGATGCCGTTAGAAATGGTACTGAAGTTATCATACTATCTACTAGGGGTATAAGTAAAAATAAAGCTGCAATTCCCTCATTATTAGCTACAAGTGCTGTTCATCATCACTTAATTACTGAGGGAATTAGAACAAACTGTGGTTTAGTTATAGAGACTGGAGAAGCAAGAGAGATTCATCATTTTGCTACACTAATAGGTTATGGAGCAAATGCAATAAACCCCTACTTAGCTTTTGAATCTATAGAAGATATGCGTAAACGAAAACTAATAGATGAAAATATTAGCCAAAATCAAGCAGTTCAAAACTATATTATAGCTATTGGAAAAGGTATCTATAAAATTATGTCAAAGATGGGTATCTCTACCATTAGGTCTTATACTGGCGCACAAATATTTGAAGCAGTTGGGCTATCTCAAAACTTAGTTGATAACTACTTTAAAGGTACACCAACTCGCATTGAGGGTATAGATATAGATACTATAGAAGAAGAAACTTTGTTATGTCATAAAGTTGCATATCCAAATGAAATTATAGAAGCAAATGATTTACCTGTCGGTGGTCACTACGCTTATCGTCAAAGAGGGGAAAATCATCTTTATTCACCAGAAAATATCTTTTTACTTCAAAACTCTACAAAAACAAATGACTATGAAGTTTATAAAAAATATGCAAAACTAATTAATGAACCTCAAGAGAAGTTTATAACTCTTCGTTCACTTCTTGATTTTAATAAGCTAGACCCAATAGATATTAATGAAGTTGAGCCTATTGAATCAATAATTACTCGTTTTGCTACAGGGGCGATGAGTTATGGTTCTATCTCAGAAGAGGCACATACTTCACTAGCAATAGCAATGAACTCTATAGGTGCTAAAAGTAACACTGGTGAGGGCGGGGAAGATGCTTCAAGGTTTAAAACGAACAAAAATTCTAAAATTAAACAAGTTGCATCTGGTCGATTTGGTGTAACTGCCAACTATCTAGTAAACTCTGAAGAGATTCAAATAAAACTAGCTCAAGGTGCAAAACCAGGTGAAGGTGGACAACTTCCAGGTCACAAAGTAGATGAAGTTATTGGTCGCATAAGACACTCAACACCAGGTGTTGGGCTTATATCTCCACCACCGCACCATGATATCTATTCTATTGAGGACTTAAAACAACTCATACATGACTTAAAAAACTCAAATACAAAAGCTCGCATAAACACTAAGTTAGTATCAGAAGTAGGAGTTGGAACAATTGCAGCTGGTGTTGCAAAAGCTCATTCAGATGTTGTGCTTATCTCTGGTTATGATGGTGGTACGGGAGCATCTCCTCAAACTTCCATAAAACATGCTGGTCTTCCATGGGAATTAGGACTTGCTGAGACTCATCAAACACTTGTAAAAAATGGTCTTCGATCACGCATAGTAGTTCAAACTGATGGTCAATTAAGAACTGGTCGTGATATTGCGATAGCTACACTACTTGGTGCTGAAGAGTGGGGTATTGCTACATCTGCATTAGTGGTAAGTGGCTGTATAATGATGCGTAAATGTCATCTAAATACTTGCCCTGTTGGAATCGCTACACAAGATAAAGATTTAAGAGCAAAATACAATGGAAAAGCTGAACATATTGTAAATTATATTAAATTTATCGCTACTGAACTTCGTGAAATTATGGCAGAACTAGGTTTTAAAACTATAGATGAGATGGTAGGTCGTACAGATAAGTTAAAAGCTAGAGATGGTATAAAACATTACAAAGCTAAACAGCTTCAGCTAAAAAGACTACTCCATAAAGTTCATCTAAGATCAGATGATACATCATACAAAACTACACAACAAGATCATGGATTAGATATAGCACTCGATAATGAACTTATTGAGATTGCAAAGCCAGCTTTACAAAGTGGTAAAAAAATAAAAGCAGATATAAAACTTAGAAATATCAACCGTACAGTAGGGACTATGCTCTCAGCTGAAATGACCCGTAAATACGGAGAAAATGGGCTTGAGGATGATACTATTTACTTTAAAGCAACAGGTAGTTGTGGTCAGAGTTTTGGTGCTTTTGTAAATAGTGGTATCACTTTTGAGGTAGAGGGTGACGCAAATGATTATTTTGGAAAAGGTCTATGTGGAGGTAAGCTTATACTTTATCCACCAAAAAATGCGACATATGAAGCAAATGAGAATGTAATCTTAGGAAATGTATCTTTTTATGGTGCTACAAGTGGTGAGTCATATATATATGGTCTTGCAGGTGAGCGTTTTTGTGTGCGTAACTCAGGTGCTAAAGTTGTTGTTGGTGCTATTGGTGATCATGGTTGCGAGTATATGACTGGCGGTAGAGTTGTAATACTTGATGGAATTGGCAAAAATTTTGCAGCTGGAATGAGTGGCGGGATTGCATATATATATGATAAAGATAAATCTCTTGCGCTAAGGATCAACAAGCAAAGTGTTGATCTTGATGTTATTGAGAGTGCAACTGATGAGAT
>JAMOMX010000217.1 GCA_027066935.1 Sulfurimonas sp.
ATAATTGCGGCTCATAAAATATTCCGGATTAGCTCAGCGGTAGAGTAGGTGACTGTTAATCACTTGGTCACTGGTTCGAATCCAGTATCCGGAGCCACTATTTTTTTGATTTCTCCTTATCGGTGCTAAAGCACATCGATGACGGTTCCAAAGCTAAAAAAGTAAATCAATTTACTTTTTCGTAACGCTTCTCATATTCCGGATTAGCTCAGCGGTAGAGTAGGTGACTGTTAATCACTTGGTCACTGGTTCGAATCCAGTATCCGGAGCCACTTTTTTTGATACCCCACAAACTACGATAAACACGACACTTACTAAGCTTTTGGCTTCACAATATTCAAACTATGATACTATTGATAAAAAGTATGATACTACACCACTCCGATTATATAAAGTTGATAAAACCTTTTACTATCGTAGAAGAATTAAGCAAAAACTGTTTAGAATATCCCTTAAAACTAAAAATATTAAGGTCGCCCTTAAAAGAAGAAGAACTTTAGACCTAATTGACGGAGAAGAAATGTTTCAAATAGATACAGGTGACTTTAAACTTATGTTCGAATATGATACAGAAGAGGAATTAAGAACAGCACTAGAAACTGCCAAAGAGATACAAATACAAGCACAGCTACAACGATTCAAAGAGGTTAAGGAACATATACAAAGTTCAGAAGCAAATACAAATGATATAACTTTTGAACTTTTGAGAGATAAATTTATTGCTAGGAAAAAATCTGATAATCGTGTAAGTGCTGATAGTATAGGAGCATATAACACAACCTTTAAAATGCTTATCTCATTTTTTAAAGATTCTCTTATTGACTCTTTAACTGTAGAAGATTTTGAAGCATTTAAAGATTTTAAAGTGAACCAAAAGACAAGTTCAAATAGAACTATCAATAAGCACTTAACATACACAAGAAATTTTTTACAGTTCGCAGTAGATAGACATTATATTACTTATAATAATGCTAAACCTGTTACTCCATTAGACGAAGTAAAAGACAAACAAGAGCGAAAAAAACAAGTAGAAAACTATTCACAAAGTGATATAAAAACTATTTTAGAATTTGAATATGCTGACGCTATCGTGGATTTAATAGCTTGTTAAGTGCCTTTAAAAGTATAAACATACAAGTAGGAGTGAGAGAAAATTATTTTAAAGATAAATTCTCAGAGATAAAACAAACTACTCCTCAAAATATTAAAGAGCCAAGAGGTTTACAATCTGACAATATTTTAAATGAATTAAAACAAGTACGATATGAAAGTTTTATAATTTCTACAATTATGTTAAATCAAGGCTATAGAATAAGTGAAGCCATGAGCATTGTTCAAAATCCAAATAAATATATCAAACCTTTATCTAATGGAGATTATAAGATAGTTGGTGTCGTTGGTAAAGGTGGAAAAATATATCATGCTAAAACTTTAAAGCATAAAGATTTTCAGCTTATTAAAAATATGAATAAGATTCCCTCCAAACAAACTTTTAGCAGAGATTTAAAAATTTTAGATCCAAATCTAAGAGCTCATGATTTTCGTTATCAATATGCTAGAAATTTATTTGAAAAAAAAGTGAGTGAGGTCGGTTATGATAGAGCCTTAAAAATAGTTTCTAAGGCTTTGAATCATAATCGGAGTGAAATCACTAAGTATTATATTACTAGTTAGTTTTGTTTCTTTATCATAAAAAGATATATCAGTTTATTACTTGCATTAAATTTAGCTGCAAATTTATCATAATAATCTTGAGATACAAATTTTTCTATCTCTGTGTCTGATAAGTCTTCTAAATCATTATTCTCTGCAAATACTTTTAGTTCTTTACTCCATGCGAGTGATTCTTTTTTAACATAAGTATCTTGTGCCCCGAGAATAGTTCTTTTGGCTAAATTCTGTGAAAGACCTAATATAAATATAGCTATAATAAATGAGATAACAGCACTTAAAACTTTTTTACCTAATTTGGCATTCTCTTCGCTTTTAATTGAACTATATATTATAAATATAATTGCTATTCCAAGACTTATATTACCAATATAAGCTAAACTCATACTTACATTCACACCTAAAACATGGGCTAAAACTGTTAATATATAAACAATTATAAAACTACTCAATAGATAATGTTTTGCAAAGATATTTTTCTTTTTTGTTTGAACCTCTTCTTGTGTTACTTCCATTTTTTTTCCTTTTTTATAATAATATCAAATAAAACTTAAATAAATAATATTTATGATAAACTTATCAAAATAACTATGATACTTCAAGGAAAAACTATGATACTAGAATCCGGAAGTCAAAAAATAGAAGCCCTTGTTTACGATACTTTGAGAAATATTTTCTCGAAGCCAGTATCCGGAGCCACTTTTAAACCCGCCAATTCTAAAACATTGACAAGCATGTATCCTTTAGGATACAATCTTATATGTACCTAATCAAACAGACAGAGATATTTTCAAAATGGCTCTTGGCTCT
>JAMOMX010000218.1 GCA_027066935.1 Sulfurimonas sp.
CTTGTCTAACGCTAAATTGTGAGGTTGCATAGATAGTAAATTTTTTATGTTCTTGTAGCTTTTTATTATCAATAACTTCAAAAGTATAGATAGCCTCTATCTCATCTCCAAAAAACTCTACACGGATAGCTTCTTGTTCAAAGTAGGGTGGATATATATCTAAACTTTCACCATTTACACGGATATGTCCACTATCAAAGTAACTGTCATTGCGAGAATACCCCATCTCAACAAGACGAAGTAAAAGTTTTTTTTGATTTATCTCATCTCCAACTTCTAAAACTTGAACCATATTTAGATATTCTTCAGGGTCACCAAGACCATAGTTAGCAGATACAGACGCGATAACTATAACATCATCATAAGAGAGAAGGTTTGCTGTAGAAGAGAGTCTCATGCGTTCTAATTCATCATTTATAGCACTATCTTTTTCAATAAAGAGATCTTGGCGAGGAATGTAAGCTTCAGGTTGATAATAATCATAATAAGATACAAAATACTCAACATGGGCATTTGGAAAAAAACCACGAAATTCAGAGTATAGTTGCGCAGCTAAAGTTTTGTTATGAGTCATAATTATTGTAGGCATCTTAACATTTTCTATAACTTTAGCCATAGTATATGTTTTACCACTACCTGTTACACCCTCAAGTGTTTGGTATCGATTACCTCTTAATATCGAATCACTTAACTCTTTTATAGCAGTAGGTTGATCACCAGCTGGTTCAAAAGGGGTATGTGCTTTAAAGTTGATTTGATTTTTCATTGGTGAAATTATAGCTAAATTGCTGTTTTTGTAATGATTTGAACCATTATAAATGCTCTCTTACTTACAAATAACATCTTTAACAATATTAGGAATATTTTTTGCTACATACTTTATAAAAAGTGTATATATGAAATTATTTTTATTATTAACCTCTCTACTTCTACTAACTAACTTAAGTGCAAAAGAGTCTGATTATTCTATAATTATTGATAAAAAATTTGACAATAAGCTCTTAGATATTTCCCAAGATTATGATCGTGATATATCAGCTGTTGGTTTTACAAAAAAATATAAAACACATAATACTGCTCAATCATTTAGTGACCCTTTTGAATATTTAAAAAGTATAAATGGTGCTTACGGTACGCAAATGCAACTTATAAAAGCAAATGACATAGGTAAAATTATAATGGATAAATCCTCATCTTTATCTCAATTTAGTGAGGCAATTGCAATTGCAAAAACTCCTGCAAATGGTTATTATATAGGTGGACACTCTATGGATGGGGAGATTATACTTCTAAAATTAGATGCAAACGCAAATCTTATTTTTAAAAAAGTATTTGGTACTAAAAATATTGATAAACTTAATAATATTATACGCTTAAACGATGGAGGTGTATTAGCTATTGGTACATCTACAACTTCAAGAAATTTTAGTGACCCATTGTTTAAAACAGGACTTGGGTTAAATGATATATTTTTAACAAGGTTTTCCGTAAGTGGTAGAGAATTATGGAGTAAAAAGTATGGTACTCATCATGATGATATGGGTATAGATGCTGTTGAAGCTTATGATGGTTCTATTATTGTAATTGGTAAAACAATTTATGATGATAACAGAGATATATCTATGATGCGTATTGATGAAAATGGAAATAAAATATGGATCAAAAATATTTCAAATAAAATATCCACAACACCATATAAGATTATCCGATTAAGAGATAATAGATTTTTAATGTCCCTATCCCAAGCAGACAATATGGCAAAAGAACAAATTAGACTAATAAAATTTGACTTACAAAAAAATATTATTATTGACAAAAAAATTCACACCACATATTCATCAGCACTCAAAGATATAAAAGAGTATGCTGATGGTGGTTTAGTTGGTGTAGGATATGTAAGAGATGGATATAATACTGACGCTCTTATTATGATGTTAGACTCAAATCTCAAATTATTATATCAAACCCATTTTGGTGAAGAAAGCTATGATACTTTAAATGCTGTAACAATCCTACATAATTCTCAAGCTGCTGCTGCTGGTATATATACATATAGTAATTCACAAGAAGCCAATATGTGGATAATTAAACTAAATCGTGATGCAACAATAGCTCAAAAATCAACAAATTCAAATAATTTTTATGAGATGTTATACACACTATATAAAGATGAAATTAAAACAAAACAAATCAAAATAAAAAGAGATTTATCTATTGAATTTATAGATGAAAGACTTTATTTTAATGCTGGAAAATATCAACTTACAAAAACTCAAAAATTGTTTTTAGATAAATTTTCTAAAAAATTATTACCACTTTTAGATAAATATAGAACTCAAGTTAAAACACTAGAAGTGAATGGACACACATCAAGCGAATGGGCAAACACTTCATTTAGTGAAAGATATTTAAAAAATGAAAAACTTTCTTTAAATCGTTCATATGCAACGCTAAGTTATATGTTTAACACACAAGATGAACAAACAAAACAATGGTTAGTAAAAGTTTTAAAAGGTAGTGGTTATAGTTACAGTAAAAATATTAGTTTTAATAAAGTGGAAAATAGAGAGTTATCAAGAAGAGTCTCATTTAAAATTATTTTAAATGAGACAAAATAGTTAATGAATTAATCACAAGATGGAACTTCACCATCAGAAGCAAATTCCCAAACAAAGTCGTATAAGTTTTCTATATGTCTAGGCTTCATTTCATCAAATTTTTCGACACCTGATGGACAAAGTTCTTTCCAAGTATCAATTAATTTTTCCTCTTCTTTAAAAGACTCCCATGAAGCGCGATCATATTTAGCTGCAAAAAGTGAACCATATTGAAGACCATCTTTTTTACAGATTTTAAGTTTTTTAAGATAATATTTTTGACCTTTATTTACATCAGCAGATGCAGTAGTTGTAAATAGTGAGACAGATAATACAATAGTTAGAATTGATAATACTGTTTTTTTCATATTTTTCCTTTAATTTATTTGATTTGATGCTCTAAAACTAAGACGTGTCTTGTCTTGTTTAAACTTTTTATATAACTTAAATCTAGCCTTAAGTAATCCTTCTTTATCTAAAGAAAATGCTTCTATCATATTTTCTTCGCTTACATCTGCGCTATCCATAGCAAAAAGCTTTAACTCTTTTTTTGTAAGTTTCGATTTTATTATACCATAAAGTGTTTTATCGTTTTCAATAAATTCATTAATATCCATTACACAATACTCAGCTAATTTTTCTCTGAATGAGTTATCTGCGTTATATTGTCTCCATACTGTACTCTCTAACATTATATTTCCTCGTAAAAATTCTTGTAAGGAGCAAATTTTATTTATAAAATTTAGCCCAAACAAGAAATAAATTTTTATTAATCTAGAGTTATTTTAACTCTAGTAACAACTCTCTTAAATCTTTTTGCTCTATAATTATAGTTGCTTCTTTTTTTAGTATATCTCTTGCACAAAATGCTACTCGAGTACCAGCATGAGCAAACATACTTAAATCATTTGCCCCATCACCACACACTAAAGTCTCTTCTTTGCTTACTCCAAGTATATTTTGAAGTCTTACTAACATATCACCTTTTGAAAAATTAAACATCATATCTCCACCAACAAGCCCAGTTAATTTTCCGTTCTTCACATGTAAAGCATTTGAAAAATCTGCATCATACCCCAATATATCTTTTGCATAAGATGTAGCAGTTCTAAAACCCCCACTAAAACACACCACTTTTATACCTCTGTTTTTTAATTCAGCTATCGTTTCTTTTGCCCCTGGCATATATGGCAAGTTATGTGATATTTTTTCAACAATAGAATAGTCCAAACCTTTTAAAAGCTCAACGCGAAGTTGAAGTGATTCAAAAAAATCAACTCTTCCACTCATAGCCTCTTCGGTAATTGCAGAAACTTTTTTACCAAGTCCAAGTTCCTCTGCAAAAAAATCAATTGTTTCGCCATCCATCAGAGTAGAATCAAAATCAAAAACTGCTAATTTTAACATATATTTTTTCCCTATTTAGTTATAATATTGCAATTATATCCAAATAGGACAGCATTTGTTTGACGCACTAATTAATAAACTTCAAAATGATACTTACATTACACTTGAGACTACTCCTGGGCATTCACCTCAATTTAGCCCAATTGTACAAAAAATTGCAAATTTAGAACTTCAAAACTATGTAGATGGATTTACAACAACAGATAACCCTCTAGCAAAATTAAAATATAACTCTCTTTTTGCTGCAAAACTACTCCAAGATAAATTTAACAAACCAGTAATTGCTACAATGAGTATGCGTGATAGAAATAAAATTGCCTTGCAATCAGACCTACTTGGTGCAAATGAGATAGATATTCGAGCAATATTAGCACTTACTGGTGATCCTGCTACTATGAGTGATCAGCCTCGTGCAAAAGGTGTTTTTGAAGCTGATAGTTCTATGCTTCTTGATATGATAACTTGCTTTAACTCTGGAATTAGTTATGCAGGTAAACCGTTTAGCATTAAACCTGAAAAAATCTACCCATTTGCAGTAATAAATAGCTATGCTAAAAACCCTAAAACATTACAAAAAAAGATGCAAAAAAAGATAAAGCGTGGATCTATTGGAATCATTTCTCAACCTGTTTATAGTGTAGAAAATGCAAAATTACTTTTAGATTTAAAGGAAAAAGCAAATATTGAGTGTTGCACAGAATCAAAAAGTGCTGAATTGATTTTGGGAGTATTTCCAATAACAAAATTTCGTACAGCCCAATTTCTTTCAGCTCATGTTCCTGGTATAAATGTACCAGACAGATGGCTAGAGGCATTAAGGATAGCAAGCACAAAAAGTGTTGAGGAGGAATACAAAGTTGGCTTCGAACTTAGTAAAAACTTATTTGATGAACTAAAATCACTTCACCCAAAAATTCACTTAATGACTGCAAATCAATTTCAAATAGCTAAAGATATATTGATTTAAAATTTAATCTAACCTGATTAATATTCACATTTAAAACTACGAATAAATTCTGTAAATTTATCAATAGGTATTGGTTTAGAAAAAAAGTAACCTTGTACTTTATTGCAGTGTAAAACTCTTAAAGTCTTTATATGTTCTTGTGTCTCAGAACCCTCAGCAATAACATCTTTGCCTAATGATCTAGCCATAGCAATAACAGTAGCTACAATAGAGCGGTCATCGTTATTTTTATCAATATCAAGAACAAAACTACGATCTATTTTAATTGTTTTTGCTGGTAACTTCTTAAGATAGCTCAATGATGAGTAACCTGTTCCAAAGTCATCAATAGAAAGATTAAAACCCCTTTTATCTAATTCATCTAAAACAGATAATGCTTTATCTATATTATCCATAATTTGCGTCTCTGTAATCTCTAAATCAATATAACACTTCTCAAGTCCAATATCCTCAACAATTTTACAAAAATCATCAATAAAAAAGACATCTTCAAGCTGTTTACTAGAGATATTGATTGATATTATTAATTTATCTCCTTCATCGTGAAGTTTTTTAGTATCACTAATTGCTTGTCTTGCTACCCATAGGCCTAATTCTGATATATATCCCATATCCTCAGCTATCTGTATAAATTCATCAGGTCTTACTAAACCTTTTTCAGAATTATTCCATCGGATTAATGCCTCCATTCCATAGACACTTTTTGTTTCAAGATTTATTTGTGGTTGATACTCTAAAAATAGTTCATTTTTACCAATTGCATTACGTAAACCATTTTCTATTAATACTCGTTTTGTAATCTTATCATTCATAGTTTGAGTATAAAATTTATAATTTCGCTTTCCACTCTCTTTAACTTGATACATAGCTGTATCAGCTGCTTTTACAAGTTCATCATATGTTTCTCCATCATCAGGAAAGATACTAATCCCCATACTAACACCTGTATATAATTTTTTCTCATCAACATAAATTGGTGTATTGAATTTTTTAATTATTTTTTCAGCAATATATCTTATGTCGATAATTGAATCTATCCCCTCTAGTAAAACTATAAATTCATCACCACCCAAGCGTGCAAAAGTATCTTGTTCTCGTATCAGATTTTTTATAGATTTTGCTACTTTAATTAGAAATTTATCACCAATAAAATGTCCAAGCGTATCGTTTATATTTTTAAAATTATCCATATCTATAAATAAAAAAACCATTTTTTTACCGCTACGCTTTAGTGCAGAGATTCTATTGTTAACACGCTCATGAAATAGTGTTTTATTTGGCAGTTCTGTTAGTGGGTCATAATATGCTAAATTATGAATAATATCATCTTTTTGTTTTTTTTCAGTAATATCATTAACTATGGAGATATAGTTCGTTAAGCAGCCATCGTTATTATATAAAGGGATTATATTAATTTCTGCTATATATGATTCTCCATTCTTTTTACGATCATGCATCTCACCTTTCCACTGACCTTTATTGTTGATATCATCCCATAAAGATTTATAAAAAAGATCATCATGCCAACCAGAACTAAACATTTTTGGTGTATTTCCTTTAACCTCACTAAGGGAATATCCAGATATATTACTAAATGCTTTATTTATTTTAATAATTTTTTGCTTTTCATCAGTTATAAGTACTCCATCATTCATTTTTTCAAATATTGCTGAAGATAAAATAAGTTTATTTTGTGTATTTTTTCGTTCTGTTATATCATGTACAGTGCCAATTGATTTTATTTGGTTGCCATCACTATCAAACTCATGCTCACATCTCTCTTCAACAAACCCTATATCACCATTCTCTCGAATAATACGATGTTCAACTTGATAACCTTTTTTTTCTTTAATAGAGTTCATGTAACTATTGTTTACTAATTCAATATCATCAGGATGGACATAACTTAAAAAGGTTTCATAGGTAACTTTTTTTGATTGAGGCTTTAAACCAAAAATATTATAAACTTTATCAGACCAATATAGAGTGTTTTTAATTAGGTCTAGTTCCCAGTGTCCCACATTTGCTAAAGCTTGTGCTTGAAGAAGTCCTGAGTTTAGTTTTTTATATTTTAGCTCCTCTTGCTTCTCTTTTGTGATATCCCAAAAAACACCTATCAATCCAGCAATTTTTCCATCAAAATAGATAGGTTTTTTTATAATTCTTATTACTCTTTCTTCATCATTAATAACTATATTTTTTTCAATATCTTTTTGTTTTTTGTTTTTTATTAAGTTTATATCATCTTGAATATATTTTTGAGCAATATCCTTAGGAAAAAAATCAAAATCACTCTTTTTAATTATTTCAGATGAGGTTTTACCAATTGAGTCACAATAAGTTTTATTTACATAAAGATAGATTGAATTAATATCTTTCACAAATATATTTTGATCTAGTGAATCAAGAATCATTTTATTATCAAATAATTGTTTTGACTTACTCACTAATTTTGCCTTTAAAAATATTTTTATACATTTTACACTATTAACATTACATTTTAATTAAATAATTATCCTTTTAATATATTTTGATATAATTTCGATACTTAAACTTTATACTGGAAAATTTATACTGGAAAATTTATGATTGATTTAAAACTATTACAAAAAGATTTTAAAAATGTTAGTGCAAAACTTACAAGAAAAGGCGTGAGCCAAGAACTTTTAGATGACTTGAAAAACAAAAATGAAGAACTAAAGATTGCAAAAACAGATTTTGAATCTCTTCAAGCTCTGCAAAATTCAATGAGTAAAGAGTTTGGTGTATATAAGCGAGAAGGTAAAGATATATCTGAATTAAAAGCAAAAGTTGATGCAAATAAAATTAAAATAGCTGAAGCTTTAGATATACAAAGACAAAAACAAGAATCACTAGAATCCTTAGCTATGAGTATTCCAAATATGCCAGATGATTCAGTTGCTGATGGTGAAGATGAAGATGATAACATTGAAATTAAAAAAGTATTAACTCCATCAACATTTGATTTTACCCCTAAAGAGCATTGGGAATTAGCTCAACAAAATGGTTGGATAGATTTTGAGCGTGGTGTAAAACTTGCAACTAGTCGTTTTTCTGTAAGTTTTGGAATGGGAGCCAGACTTGAGCGCGCACTTATTAACTTTATGTTAGACTTTAATCGTTCACGTGGATTTGATGAAGTAAGCGTTCCATCACTTGTAAATCGTACAGCATTAGAGGGGACAGGGCAACTTCCAAAATTTGAAGATGACCTTTATAAAATGGAAGAGATGGAACTATTTTTAATTCCAACAGCAGAAGTTCCTCTAACAAATTTATATCAAGATGAGATACTTACCAAAGAAGAACTTCCAAAAAAAATGACTGCTTATACATCATGCTTTAGAAAAGAGGCAGGAGCTGCTGGAAGAGATACGCGAGGAATGATTCGTCAACATCAATTTCATAAAGTAGAACTTGTAACAATAGCAAATCCTAATGAGAGTGAAAAAATCTTTGATGAGATGGTAGAGTGTGCATCTGATTTATTAACAGCCTTGAAACTCCCTCACCGCTTAGTAAGCCTTTGTACTGGTGATCTAGGCTTTGGAGCAGCATATACTACAGACCTTGAAGTTTGGCTACCAGGACAAAATACTTATCGTGAAATAAGTTCTATCTCAAATACAAGAGAGTTCCAAGCAAGACGAGCAAAAATTCGTTTTAAAGATGGAAAGAAAAATAGCTTTGTTCATACACTAAACGGCTCTTCTTTAGCGGTTGGTCGCACACTTGTGGCAATTATGGAAAATAATCAAAACGAAGATGGAAGTATTGATATTCCTGAGGTATTAAAACCTTACTTAAATATGTAATTTAAAGTTTTTTGATGAAAATATGGATTTCTGATATACAATCTCCTAGCAATCGCATTATAAAGCTTAACTGCGAAGATCACAGCGGGTTTAAATATCTTGGTGATTTTGATGATGATAAATTAAAAGACTTTCTTTTAGAGTTGCAAGAGAGCATCAATGTAGATAAAAATATAAAGTTATTAAAATATTATGGCTATCTTCATCTTTTTATCATCTCTAAAAAATAATTAGACCTCTTTCAAAACCTTAAAAATTAGACTTGTTTTGGTAATATTATACTAAAAAGAGCACCTCTTGAAGTATTTACGACATTAATGCTTCCGTGAAGGTGTGTCTCTATAATCATTTTAGCCATATAAAGACCAAGACCTGTTCCATTTTTAGATTTTTTACTAAAATATGGATCAAAAATTTTCTTAAAAATATCTTCATCTATCCCACCACCATTATCTTCTATATTGATAATTAAAGTGTCCTCCACACTCTTAATATCTATCCATAAATGGCGGTCATCATCTTTCTCTTCTAAAATATCAATCGCATTATTACAAATGTTAAGTAGTGCTTGAATAACTTCATTGACATAAATTTCTATAAATTCATTTTCATATTCCTCAATATGCATCTTAATTTTAGCTACTTTTAATCTAGAATCAGTAAATTTCCTTAAACGTTGAATTAATGTACTTACTTCTATCTTTTGAGTAGATTTTTCAGGTTTAAAGTAAGTTTGGAAATCATCTATAGTATCAGATAGATAAGTCATTGTATTTGAAATTTTATCCAATATTCTATCTTGTTCAGTTTCTTCTTTGCCCTCTAATATAGACTTTACTCTCTCATTTGCGATCATTAATGTAGTTGTTGATAGTGGTTGACGCCATTGATGAGCTATCATACTCATCATCTCCCCCATTGCTGCAAAGCGAGATTGCATAATCATTAAAGATTTTTGCTCCATTATCTCTTTTTCAAAATTTAAAATTTTATTAGTATATGACCTAAAAAAAAGCATAGCAATTACTAATCCTAAAACTGAACTTATTATTGCTTTTTGAGAAAGTTGTAAATCTGTAAATATATCACCTAAAACAATCACTATAATTGATAAAATAATAATTGTATTTCCAGCTCTAGCACCACCTGTGATATAGGCTACAAAAGCAAGAAGGTAGAACCAAATCATACGAAATTCATCATCAGGGACAGTTAAAAAAGCAGTGATAAAATTTAAAAAAGAACCTGCGTACATCAAATATGCACATTGAATATAACGATTCTTTGGACCCCTTAATCTAATCATAAGTACCATATTAAATACAACTATTATATAGTTAGAGACTGTCTGTATAGTGCCAAGCGGATTAATTTCAAATACACTTAAAGTGGAAAATATAAAACTAAATATCGCTATCACTATTAATGATATGTTTAATATCTTATATTTGTACTTTAAAAGAGTTTCTTCTTTTGTAAAAATATGTCCACTAAGAAGTAAGTTCTTAAAAAATAAACTTTGTTTTTGCTTCATCATTACCTTTCGTCTTCATTTGAGCACACCTCTAAAAATTTTAACTTTTTCAGCATTATAGCAGATATGCCAATGCAAGGCAAAATCATGATGTGCTAAGTCAGGGCTGATTCATTCTAAAAGATAATACAGTCTTTTAATATTACCACCAATCATTCGAATAGCTTGAGGAAAGCTTATATGTTTTTCTCTTTTTTTAGAATTAATCAGTTTATTTTGAGAACCAAAGCGTGGCTTTTAGATATGCTCCAATATGTGGTGGGCTAAGTCATTCATTTTACTGAAAGCAAAAGTCTTTTTCCCTAAATCCTTTAAACTGGCACCTATATGATAAACTTCCTTATTATCAATAATTAAAAATCTATCATGAAATTTTTTATTTGTTTTTATAGATATATCTTTGTACTGTTTATTATATTTTTCTAAATCTAGTTTTAGTGCTTTTGGGAAAGTGTTAGTATGGATTGTAACTTCTATGTTTTGATTTTTACTGAATAAAAGTAGAGAACTATCATCTACAAAGTTATCTATAAGTACAATACTGCTTTTAGCACTTCTGATAAGGTTTGATACGAAATTATGGGCATCAAATATTTGTCTATCGAAAAATATACCTTGTGACTGTATATGATTTTTATCTTCTAGGGCTTCAAATACTTTATCAAATTTATCATCGTGTTTTAAAAGTTTTTGTTCTATATTATCAAATTTTTGAAATATAAGAGCATTTTGAGATATGAGTTTTCTCATATTAACAAAACTATCCATTATCCTTATACTATGTACAAAGAATGTTGAGCGAATATGGTTCAAAAAGAGTTATAAATTTTTTAGTTTATGAGGAAAGATTTTATCCTTTAGTGCTTCAAAAGTTGAAAAATCAAGAAGAATAAATGTGATGATGAGAGCTGATATCATAGATGTTTTACCACAAAGACTTGTTGAGTTTAATGGTAATCGTAGTGCTTATTTGCAAAACTTAGTTATTAAAGATTTGCATTCTCATAATGTTGAAAATTATTAAGATTTATAATTTTAGTATGCGTTACCAAGTTTGAAACTTGGCAACGAGAGATATTTTTCATTTGATCAGTTCCTAATGAGGAAAACTTCAAACCCAACATAAACAATTTTAATTTTTAATTTTTATAATATATTCTTGTTCTAGTAAATAATGTTTTTTCGTATCGCTACTCTCTACTACTGTTCTTTTTTCTTCACCTCTTAACATCATGGGCTCGGTTTCTGAGACTTCATAT
>JAMOMX010000219.1 GCA_027066935.1 Sulfurimonas sp.
TTTCTGCTTAATCCAACAAGAAGTGCACCGATGATGGTAGATCCAGCTCTACTAGTTCCAGGTATTAATGCAAAAATTTGTGCAAACCCTATTATTAGTGATTGTTTTGTAGTTATTTTTTCAACATCATCGATTGTATCTTTATCTTCTTTTATAAAAAACTTCTCAACTACTAAAAATATTATACCACCAACTATAAACATAATGGCGACAATTTTGATATCAAAAAGTTCTTTTATTTGTGAAGAAAAAATAAATCCTACAATAGCAATTGGGAGAAAAGCTAAAAATATTTTAGTCCATAAACTGATATGCTTAATCGTGAATTTATCTTTATAGTTGAATAAAACAGCAAAAATAGCAGCAAATTGTATAATTACCTGATAGGCTTTTGTAACGCTATTTTGATCAATACCTAAAAATTTGCTAGCTACTATTAGATGCCCTGTTGAAGAGATTGGTAAAAACTCAGTAAAGCCTTGAATGATGCCTAAAAGTATTGAATCTAATATTGTCATATATCCCTCTCATAATTATGAATTTGATATTTTATCATTTAAATATTTAACTTACCTCGAGTAAATAAAATTTTAACAATTATGCTTTTCAAAATGAATTTAACTTTCAGATTTAAATTCATTAATAAAGATAACTTAAATTAAATTATGGTAAAGTAATATATATTGAATAAGTTTTTTTTAAATATTAGGGGTGCTTAGTGCTAAAAATCATGCAAATAGTTTTCATTTTACTAGTATCAAAAGCCATGCTAAATGCTAGCATGGAAGGCTCCAAGCATGATTTAGGTAATACAAACTTTTATGGAGGCACGGGTGGCAGTACACAAATATGCGTATATTGCCATACCCCCCACAGCAGCAATATTGATATAAAACATGCTTTATGGAATAGAGGTATTACAGATGATAGTGTTTTTGTTCTTTATGGCGATGTAGCAGGTGTGCCAAATAATTCTTCTTTGGTTTGTTTGAGTTGTCATGATGGTGTTAGCGGTTTAGGTCAAACAAGTGCTGTAGCTTATGGACATATGCATAATCTATACAACAGCCCTGGATCTGGAGCATTTACTGGTTCAGCTTCTCCAAATTGTTACGCCTGTCATTTTAGTGGAGAGATGTATCCTGGTACAGAGTGGACTATTGGACCTGATTTAACTGATGATCATCCTATCTCTGTATCTTACGCAGATGCGGTAACCAATTTTCCAGGTAAATTTCATCCATCTCCACAGAATAATCTTAGGTTAGATAATGGAAATGTCGAGTGTGTATCTTGTCACGACCCTCATAAAGTAGATACGACTTATTTTTTAAGAATATCAAATCAAAATAGTGACTTATGTAAATCATGTCATATTCAATAAAAAAAACCTAAGTATGAAAAAATTAAAATCTATAATAATATTTTTGTTTCTTTATCTAACTTGTTTCCAGTCAGTTGCAAATGCTGAATTTCATCATGTAGATGATTGTTATGTTTGTCATGATTTTAGTAAAATGTTTGATAGTTGGACAGATCCTACTGCTAATGAATTTGGGATTAGATCCGTAATCCAAACACCTAATAGTGGTGATAGAGAGGTTGTTTTTAGAGATAGAAACTATCTTGATGATAACTACACAGATCATGCAGATGGAGATACATTATACAATGGTATCTGTGAAGTGTGTCATACCGTAAATAATCATCATCGTAATGATGGAGGTGATAATACTGCTCACTTTGATGGACAAAAATGTACAGCATGTCATCTACACGAAAATGAATTTGCTCCACCTCTACAACAAGCTCATCGCACTCATCTAGATTATCGTGGTAAGGGACCGTTAATTCAAGATTGTACAGTTTGTCATATACCTCCACTTGATTTAGATGCTAGTTATGAGTTTTCTAATGATACAACTCAAAGCCCTATATTTAGAGATGGAAATACCTTAGCTACAACTAATGCTTGTGATAACTGTCATAGCCCATGGGGTGCTTATCCTGGTGGAGTTGAAGCTGAAGCACTTATGCTTTCATCCACTGGTGCTAAGGCTAATTTTAGAACAGGTATATATAAAAGTGATGGATTTACACTAAAAGATGGTAAAGAGAAGTGGTGTATCACTTGTCATGATGATAAACCTTCTACATCACACTATGATGCTGATCCAGCAACTACACCTACACCTTTTACTATAGATTATCGGACATCAGCATTTAATTGGTATGGATATAATGGTGGTACTGTTTGGAGTGATAGGGCTGGAGCAAGTGCAGTTGCTCACCAACGCAATAATGGTGGCGGTCCTTCAAATAATGATTATATGACATTTGACTTCAATGTGACTCAAACCGGTAGCTATATGTTCTCGACGCAATGGGATGGTGATTACTCAACCTGTAGTGTGATAGATGGGAGTCGCCCTCTCCTCATTTCGCTAACTGACGCTAGCGGTACTACGCTTAAGAGTTACACACAAAGCGGAATATCTCCAGAATTTAGCGAGATGGCTATTTTTGATGTTGTTGCTGGTCAGGCACAGCTAAAAGTGCAAAAAGATAATATAACCTGCGCAGTTAATATTGGTCCAATTAAAATAGATCCTCAGGCTGGGAGTGGTGGGACAGTTGTAATTGCTCCTATGATTACAGGCGATAACAAGACATGGGGTTATTATGCAACTGGTCACGGGGTCAGTGGGGTATTATGCACAGAATGTCATGATACAAGTAAAAAACACATAGATTATGATAGACGTACATATAATATGGCTATTGGAAGATTTAATATTATCAACCAGTGGGGAGACAGTTACCGATTAAAAACTAATGATCCGATATCTGGCGCATCCCTTTGTGCCCGTTGTCATGATATGGAGATGATATGGGTAACTGGTGGTGAAAAAAGTACTCAGACGAACTATCGAGGTCTTGCAAATTTACACTCATATCATATGGCTGTGGCTAATGGAACTTCACAAGGTGGTGATAGCGACTGGGATGGTGTGGTTGACAGCGATTCGCGTTGTATCAGTTGTCATAATGTCCACGGCTCTACCAAGCCTCATATGTTTAGAGATGGCAACTTAGTAAGTACCCCATACACGACGGATAAAAAGCCGATGTATTCACACGGTTATGAGGTTTATACAAAAGCGACGTGGCAGCCGGTATTACAAGGCGGAGAGTACGAAATATTCGCTCGATGGCCGGCAGTTGCAGGGGCGGCGACCAATGCTCCTTTTGTGATAAAAGGCTCGGAAATTTTTTCAACTACTGTTATTGTAGATCAAACGGCTAATGCCGATACATGGGTGTCATTGGGAACTTATGCTCTTAGTGATGACAACCTAAGTCGCGTCATTCTTCACGAAAAAGAGACTGATGGAACAATTGTTGCCGATGCTATCAGGTTTGTTAGTGCTGGAGAAACTGTTACTGTGGATAATACTGATGCTAATTATAGCACACTAGGAACTGTTACTAGTGTTTTAGGTAGCGGTGGGTTCAATAACAACTACGACACTATTGCGGCAGGAGTAACTGCATTATTAGATGATGTTCTTGATATTAATACCTCACCTACTGATTATGGTAAACCGTTGTTAGTTGAACAGCGAAATATTCTTATGGGGGCTAAAGGTGTGGATATTGGATCATGGACTCACCTAAATGGAATCTGTAGAAGTTGTCATAATAGCGATGATGAAAATTCAGGCACTTCAAATGAAAATAATATTATACCTTTTACTGGACCAAAGATTTTAAATCGTTTTGAAGAGAAACGATGGGTGCTTAATGATGGAACTGAAGATGCAGAGATCTATATAACAGCGCGTGATTATGACAGCAATATTAGTTCTGTTACGCTAGATTTGGCACCAATCGGAGGTGGTGTAGTTGCCATGAATTCGATGGGACAGCAATTGTACCACTATACGATTCCCGGTAGTATGATCAATGGTCTTTCTGATATCAGTTATGAACTATCAATCACTGTGGTTGATACGGATGGACAGAGTGTCACGGATGAGACCTATCTATTTCCTAAAGATGGTGCAGATACTATTTATCTTGATACAAATGATGCAGAAGTACACAATATCAATCTTACCCGATTTGCCATAAGAATGGATGGTCAATCATCTAATGGAAGACTTCCTAGTATTGACATTAACTACTTTGGTCCGGGATATCGCTTTAGTGCGGTTGAAGCAGAACTTGCTAATATGTATGGTATTTGGCGACCAGAGATCCCAACGAGTGGCAGATACGAAGTTTACGGCTTTTGGGATGATCTTACAGGGGCTACATTGGGTGTCTTTTCCAATATTTGGACATTACCTACAGGTGCTGTAAAGTATACGGTTTATGCATCTGATGGAACTCATGAAATTATAAAAGATCAAACAGTTGGTGGTGGAGGATGGAACTATATCGGCACCTTCAGCTTCCTGGACGATGAGAGTAACTATGTGCGTCAGGAAACAAGTAGCAATATTACTATGATATTTGACGCAATGAAATTTGTAAGAGTAAATTCTAGCCCACTAGTAAGACTAAGTGCCTCTCAATTAGGTAAAAAGACACGAATAATAGCTAAAACTACAGATCGTGTAATTTTATCAGCAATTGGATCGGATTATGATTCTGATGATACAGTTAGGACATTGACATATGATTGGAGTGCCAATAGTGCAGAGATATTGGATAATGGATTTGTAGTAGATGATGGTTTTTATGGAGAGAAATTTAGTTTTGACTCATCATCATTATCAGTAGGCTTTCATGAAGTGCAAGTAACTGTAACAGATTCTCATGGAGCATCAACCACAGTTAAACTTGCACTTCAAGTATTAGACTCATATCCGGTACTCACAGCAGTAGATACTGATGGTGATGGTATCAATGATGATGTAGAAGGTTTTACAGACTTCGATGAAGATGGTCTTCCAAATTACCTAGATGCAGACAATACCTTTAATCAAATACCAGCAGGCTCACTAAATATAGTGACCCAAGAAGGATTAGAGATACGCATAGGTTCAACTGCATTAGCTGTTGACTCTAACGATAGTGTTATTACGACATTAGAGCTAAATACTTCAGGAACAGGTGGTGAGAATGGACTGTTTGATGGAGCTATAAATATAGGTGGTATATTTGACTTTGATATTATTGGTCTTCAGGCAGTAGGACAAACCGTAAAAGTAGTATTGCCTTTACAAGACAATGCTAATATTACAGCAGGTGCTACTTACCAAAAATATGATGAAAATACAGGCTGGAAAGCCTTTGTGGAAGATATTAATAATGCTTTACATTCTGCATCTTCTGTAGCAGGAATATGTCCTATTCCTGATTCTGTAAGTTATGCTGCAGGATTGAATGTAGGGGATGATTGTATTCAAGTAACTATACAAGACGGTGGACCAAATGATGCAGATGGATTAGTAAATGCCGAGGTAAAAGATCCTGGTGGTATATTTGGAGTACTAACTAGTGAAACTCAAGAAGAAGATAAAGCTATAGTTGAAAGTATTACATATACTCCAAAAAGTAGTGGCGGAAGTGGATCATTTACTTTATATTCATTGTTAATATTAGGATTATTTGGTATTGTAGGTGCTTTAGCACGTCAAAGAGGTGCTTAATGTTAAAAACCATACAAATAATTTTTATATTGTTAGTATTAAAAGTTATGCTAACTGCTAGCATGAGTGGTTCTAAGCATGATTTGAGTGCAACCAATTTTTATGGACCTTCTCCAGGCTCAACTACAGAAATATGTGTATTTTGTCATACACCACATGCCAGTAGTACTACTATTGACGGTCCTTTATGGAATAGGAATATTACAGACACTGGTGCATTTATTCTTTATAGTGGAGTAGCAGGTGTACCAAATAACCCTTCACTAATTTGCTTAAGTTGCCATGATGGAGTTAATGCAAATGCAGATATGAGTGCTGTAGATGCACAAGATTCACATTATGTTATTAACTCTCCTGGAGCTGGGCATGGTGTAGATTCAGCTACCCCAAATTGTTATGCATGTCATTTTAGTGGAGAGATGTACCCTGGTACAGAGTGGACTATTGGCCCTGATTTAACTGATGACCATCCTGTTTCTGTATCTTATGCAAATGCGGTAACCAATTTTCCAGGTAAATTTCATCCATCTCCACAGAATAATCTTAGGTTAGACAATGGAAATGTTGAGTGTATATCTTGTCACGATCCTCATAAAGTAGATACGACTTATTTTTTAAGAATATCAAATCAAAATAGTGACTTATGTAAATCTTGTCATATTCAATAAAATACTCTAAATTCTAAACATAGTATCTTTCTAAATTTATAAAAATGAAATAATTTAAATATTTTTCGATATAATACGAAGTTTTAATTTATAATATAAACTTCACTAGGAATCCAATATGTTACTTTTTACACCTGGACCAACTCCAGTACCTCAAAATGTTCGTAATGCTATGAGTGGTGAAACTATGCACCATCGAACACCGGAGTTTGAAGCAATTTTTGAGAAAACTCGGAAACATCTTTTTAATCTTTTTAATACAGACGAAGTTGTTATAATTGCATCTAGTGGAACTGGTGCAATGGAATCAGCAGTTATAAACCTTTGTAATGACACTCTTTTAAATGTAAATTCTGGAAAGTTTGGTGAGAGATTTGGAAAAATTGCACTTGCTAATGGGCTTGATTCAGTTGAGATTAAAAATGAATGGGATACTCCAGTTTGTGTTGAAGCTATTATTGAGGCTGTAAAAAATAACTCAAATATTGATGCAATTGCAGTTCAAATAAGTGAATCAGCAGGGGGTCTTCGTCATCCAGTTGAAGAATTAGCACATGCTGTTAAAGAGATAAATCCTAACATTATGATTATAGCTGATGGTATCACTGCTGTTGGTGTTGAGAAGATTGATGTAAGCAATATTGACTGTTTGATAGCAGGGAGTCAAAAAGCACTTATGCTTCCACCAGGCCTATCTATAATTGGCTTGTCAAATAGTGCGATTGAAAAAATTGGAAATGGTAAAGGTTATTATTTAAACCTTGCATCAGAGATAAAAAAGCAACGCCAAAATACTACAGCTTACACAGCGCCAACAACATTAATTATTGGACTTCTAGAAGTATTAGAGAGTATTGAAAAAAATGGTGGAATAGATAAACTTTATAGAGAGACCGCTTGTAGATCAAAAGCTGTTAGAGAAGCATTAGAGGCGATAGGACTTCACTCCTATCCACAGACACCAGCTAAATCTATGACAACTATTGATGATGAAAATGCAAGTGAGATTAGAAAACTTTTAAAAGAGGAGTTTGATCTAAATGTAGCTGGTGGGCAAGACCACCTAAGAGGTAAAATTTTTAGGATTAATCAAATGGGTCTTATCCCTGTCTATGAGATACTCTGGGTTGTAAATGCTGTTGAGCTATGTTTAGCAAAACTTGGTCGTCGTAAATATGATGGGACTGCTTCTAAAGTTTTTAATGAAGTGTTTTTTGAGATGGAGGCTTAGATGGTATTAGAGCATGAGATTCCTAATGGAAGCAAACTTTACTTTGGTAAATCTGCTAAAGTAAAAAGAGAGATAGAAACAATTGCAAGTGATATTTTAGATAAAAATGATTTTGAAGAGATTTTAACACCGCTTTTTTCTTACCATCAGCATCAAAGTATTGCTGATGAAAAAGAATTAATTAGAATTAATGATGAGAAAAACAATGCTATCTCTTTAAGAGCAGATTCAACTATTGATGTTGTTCGTATAATAAAAAAAAGGTTAGGCTCAAATAACTCTCATAAAAAATGGTTTTATATTCAACCAGTATATACATATCCAACAACTGAACAGTATCAAATTGGTGTTGAACATATGGGTGAAATAGATCTATCAAAAGTCTTAGTAATTGCAAATGATATTTTGAAAAAATTTGGCGTAACATCACTTGTTCAAATATCAAATATGAAAATACCTCATATACTTTGTGATATATTTGATGAGTTAAGTTTAGATGATTTTAGACATTTAAATATAGAAAAATTTTTAAATTTAAAAACACAATGGCTAAATAAATTGGTATATCTTCAACATGTAGATCAAGTAGATGAAATTTTAGATTTAGTTCCAAATGAGATAAAAATAGAACTACTTAAGATGAAAGAACTTTGTGAGAGTTCAGCATGTGATAATGGAGTATTGTCTCCAATGTATTATGCTAAAATGCTTTATTATGATGAACTATTTTTTAGGATAATACAAGATAATGAAGTTTACGCACGTGGTGGAAGATATAAAAACGAAGAGACAACTTCGGTTGGCTTTGCAATATATACAGATATAATAATTGAAGAGAAAGGAACACTGTAAAATCTTTTTCTTTTTCGGTTACACATTAAAATGTGTACTCGTCAAAGAGATTTTCAGTATAATAATAATATGACAAATAGAGCAGACTTAATAGTTGGAATCCAATGGGGTGATGAGGGAAAAGGTAAAATAGTAGATAGGTTAGCACAAGAATACGATATGGTTTGTAGAAGCCAAGGTGGACACAATGCTGGTCATACTATTTGGGTTGATGGTGTTAAATATGCACTTCATCTAGTACCATCAGGTGTACTAAATCCAAAAGCTATAAATGTAGTTGGAAATGGTGTAGTATTATCCCCTGAATCTATCATCAATGAAATGAAACAATTTGAAAATTTAGAGGGTCGTCTTTTTATCTCTGATAAAGCACATCTAAACCTTTCTTATCATGCTTTGATTGATCAAGCAAAAGAGAGGTTAAAGGGTGATAAAGCTATTGGTACTACTGGCAAAGGGATTGGACCCGCTTATGCAGATAAAATTAACCGTACTGGTTTTCGTGTAGGTGAACTTTTAGATCCTGCAAAACTAACTGCTTCTATTCTTGAGTATTTTGAGCAAAATCGTTCTTTATTTGACATATATGATATCAGTACACCAAATGAAGCTGAGCTTCTCGTAGAATTAGAGGGCTATAGCTCTAAGCTTGCCCCATTTATCACTGATACTACACAGTTAGTTTGGAGAGCAATAGATGATGGTAAAAAAATATTATTAGAGGGTGCTCAGGGTACGCTACTTGATATTGATCATGGTACATATCCATATGTGACTTCATCTGCTACGGTAAGTGCTGGTGCATGTACAGGTCTTGGAATTAACCCTAAAGATATTGGCAAAGTTATTGGTATTGTTAAAGCTTATTGTACTCGTGTTGGAAATGGACCATTTCCAAGTGAAGATTCTGGCGAAGATGGGAAAAGATTAGGTGAACAAGGTCATGAATTTGGTACTACTACAGGGAGAGCTCGAAGATGTGGTTGGTTTGATGCAGTTGCAACACGTCACGCTTGTCGTTTAAATGGCGTAGATGAACTCGCACTTATGAAACTTGATGTATTAGATGGTTTTGATGAGGTTAAGCTTTGTGTAGCTTATGAGTATAATGGTAAACAAATTGATTATATGCCATCAAACTTAGATGAAGTCATACCAGTTTACAAAATTTTCAAAGGTTGGAATAATTCAGTAGGTATCAGAGAGTTTGATAAGCTTCCAGCAGATGCACAAGCTTTTGTAAAAACTATTCAAGAGATTAGTAATACTAAAGTTGGTATAATTTCTACATCACCTGAAAGAGATGATACAATAATATTGTAATAGATTCCAAATCTAAAAGGGACTAATTAATGCGGACTCGATACTCTCCACTTGTAAAACTCAAAAAAAGTACGATGGATAAGAGTGAGCGCGTAGTTCAAAAAGCAAATGTAGACCTAAATAGTGCTTCAATAGCATTAGAGCTATCATATAACTCCTTAGATGATATAAAAACTCCAACAACGGGGAGTATAAATGATTTACTCGCTTCTAGAAGTTTACTTAGTTCTCAAAGAGGTTTAATAAATCATAATAAAGAATGGGTTAATTTTGCAAAAAAACAAGTTAATTTTGCAAAACAACAATTAAAACTTGATATGATTGAATATGAAAAATTTAAATATTTAGAATTTCAAGAGAGAGAAAAAATGCAATATGAGATAAAAACTAAAGAATCAAAAGAGTTAGATGAAATTGCTCTTATGACTTATGGGAAAAGGTAGCATAGTGAAGTATTTAGTTTTAGTTATATTTTTTTATACCTCTGTCTTTGCTTTTGAGAAAAGTGAAAAACTGTTTGAGTGTACTGAAATTTTTAAAGCTAGAAAAGGTGAACTTTTAATAGAGCTTGAGAGGATAGATGAACAAAAACAAGCATTAGAAGCTTTAAAAAATGCAACAGAAGATCTATTAAAACAAAAAGAAGCAAAAGTTTCGTATGAAGCAGAGATAGTTGAATCAAAAAGAGTAGAAATCTTAGAAAAAGAAACATCAACGAAAGCTATGCTTCAAAAAAATGAAGATATTTTAAAGCAAATTAGCGATATAAAATTAAATAAAATTGCTCAAACATTTTCTAAAATGAAACCAGCATCTTCTGCGAACATACTCTCAAATATGGACAATAAAGACGCAATCTTAATACTACAGTCACTAAAACCAAAGATAGTTGGTAAAATACTTACTAAGATGGATGCAAAGAAAGGCTCAGAGCTTACAATTCTTTTGGCTAAATAAACCTATTTAATATCATTGCAACAATTGCAACATATGTTTAATAAATTCGGCTAATGCTTTTCTAACTTTATTTATAGTAGAATGTCAAAATTTATTTATTTTAACTAAGGCTTGACATGAAAATCTCATTAAAAACTATTCCACATATATCATCTAAAATAGCAATTGACTTAAATAAAAGTGGTGTAGTTACTATGACAAAAGGTCTCGAAGCCGTATCGCAAGAAGCAGAAAAAATATTACTCCATAGCGTAAAGCTTGAGATGGCACTAGATGATAAAGCTGGTGAAATTTGTGATGATAATGAGGAAGAGATTGAGTTTAACTTGGTAGACGAGCGTCAACTCTTTTTTATGATTAAAAAGAAGCTTGCTCCAGAATTTGGAGTTATATTAAATTATGAAGAGCGTTATTCTGATATAGCTCATAAAATATTAGACGAACTATATGAAGAAGATTTAATCCATTTTGATGTTACTGAAAATCGTATTAAAAATAGTATATATAACTCCATAACATCTTTTATTGCGGAAGCATCAGAGGTTGATGATGCAGTTATAGATAAAATTCGTTCATACAAAAAACGTTATATTCCAGGGACTGATGAATTTGAAATTCTTTATGAAAAAATTTATCGTGAAGAGATGATGAAAAGAGGGATGGAGTAATGTCTAGGGCATATATATATCTTGAAAATGGAACTTTTTTAGAGGCAAATAGTTTTGGCGCAAATGGAACAAGTGTAGGTGAGATAGTTTTTAATACATCTATGAGTGGCTATCAAGAGATTATGTCTGATCCATCTTATGCTGGGCAGTTTGTAACATTTACTATGCCAGAGATTGGTAATGTTGGTGTAAATGAGCAAGATATGGAAAGTTTTGGTGCTCATGCTAAAGGTATGA
>JAMOMX010000220.1 GCA_027066935.1 Sulfurimonas sp.
GAGATTAGACGTGCGACATGGTCGCACCTACAGGGGTTGGATTAGTGGTGTTTGTGAGTCTTGGGTTATGTGACATAGGTTTATTTTACCTTGTTTTGACTTTTAGTGTGCGTGTCACCAGAGGACCATAGTATATAGCCTGTCCCCTTTATTTGTTTATTTGTGTTTGAGACTCTTTTGTTTACACCGTTGTAGCTAAAGGTATGGTCTGCTGGAGTAGGTACGGTTCTTATGAGTAATGGATTAGCCGACATTATTAAAAGATGTCAGCGATTTTCCAATTGTTTTTCCATGCAATATACCCTAAAACAATAGCAGATAAAAGTCCAATTCCATATAATATATCAATCATCACTAAACTCCTTAAGTTCTTTTTGTATTTCACCAAATTTTAACAAATTTAAAATAATAGCAAAGGCAGCTAAAATAAAGACTACTAAAATCAATATTCTCAAAAGAGTATTTTCTGTATCTTTAAGTCCATATATCCAACTACCACCTGCAATAGCCAAAAAGATAAAGAGTTTTTTATATATCAACTCAGCCCTTTTAACCAATAAATCTATTTTGTCTTTTATATTCATAGGTTTATTATAGCATATCTCTTTTATGGTTTGTTATTGTGGGTTTTGGCTTAGGGGTTTGGGCTACCACGTACAGAGACTGCGAAAGAAGTACCTCTTTTCTAGCCTCAATTCTTTCAAAAATACCATTTTTGACTCTTGAAACCTAAGAAAAACGTAATTCTAAGAAAATATATCAAATAGAGCATAAAACAGGTAATATAAGCTACTATTTCAGCTTTTATCTCCTCAATATTTCCATCTTTTAGGGCTATTAGGAGTTTTCTAAACAGAGCTATTCCTATAAGATTAAGCAATCGTCTAAAATTATAGGTAAACATAATCAAAGCATTCTCTCCAGAGACCTTCTCTTTGCCTCTAACTAAAAAATGACTCCAACCTAAAGTCTGTTTTATTGTACCAAATGGATGTTCAACAATTGAACCTCTTTTTTTGATAATCTCTTTGGCATAAGGGGTTTGCATTTTTCTAAAATGTTTTTGAACAACCTCATGATGCTCTGATAGAGAGACTCTTTTATAAGCAGTTTTTTTAGGAATACAGTTATCTCTTAATGGACAAGCTTTACATATTTTACTTCCTGCTCTGTATTGATATCTTTTTCCTGTAGATTTTTTTATGATGCTTGGACTTTTAGTAAGTTCTTGTTGATTTGGACAGATAAACAAATCATTTTTTTCGTCATAAATAAAATCACTATGAACATAGAAGCCTCTATCCTTTTGTTGTTTCTCTTTATTTGGTATTGCTACAATAACTTCAATATTATCTTTTGCACATTTACTTATCTCTTTGGTGCTATAGTACCCTGTATCTCCTACCACTTTTATCGTATCATTTTTAGTTATCTCTTTAGACTTTGTTGCCATATTATGAAGTTTGTCACTATCTTGTCCAATTGAACTTACATCAGTAGCTACAATAAACTTATACTTATTATCCACAGCTATTTGAACATTATATGCCATCAAATTATGAGCAGGTTTTACCATTAATTTAGCATCAGGGTCAGTTCGGTTATATTGGGTTACATTCATCTCTTCAAGTAGAGCTAAATCTTTATCTAATTTTGCTTTTCTCTTTTTCATTTTTGAAAGTTTTTCAACAGGTGGTTTTAGATTTTTTTCTTTTTTCTCTATATTGTCTGCAAACTCCATTGTTGTTAGATACTCATCTATCTTTTCATCTATTTTTTCTAAATCTTTCACTACAGTTTTTTTGGTAATTAATTGATTCTTTGAGGCATTTGCTCTTAGAAATGCTCCATCTACAGCTACAAGCCTACCACTTATTAAATCTAACTCCTTGCACAACAACACAAATTCCCTAAAAACTCTTTTTAGCGATTTAGCGTTCTCTTTTCTAAAGTTTGAAATGGTTTTATTGCTTGGATTAAGTCCTGCACAGAGCCACATCATCTCTATATTTCGTTTGATTTCAGTTTCTAGTTTACGTGAACTCCTTATTTTATTGAGGTAGCCATAGATATAGATTTTTAAAAGAAGTTTTGGATGGTAGGCTGGTTGCCCATCTGTACTCACTAATGCTGCTTTAGTAAAACCTAACTTTACCACATCAAGCAACTCTACATAATCTTCTATAGCTCTCACTTGACTATCTTGGTCTACATACTCATCTATACTAGGAGGAAAGAACATATGCTGTTTTCTATTCTCTGCTTTTTTATAAATATTATTCATTTAAAAAACCTTTGTAATTACCATGTACACAGTGGTTTAGCCAGTAATATTATACCATTTTTAGGGTTTTTATTTGATGATTTTTGGGGAGTCTGTAGACTTTTTATCTACCTTTTTAAGTTTAAATTTAGAATGTTCTTTCGCAGTCTCTCCTGAGTGGGAATGCATACG